>JAGVDA010000015.1 GCA_020058975.1 Thermosynechococcus sp. WC_1
CTTAACGCTTGGAGTGACTCCATAAACAGGCCCGTGAAATTCCATCGAAACATCAGCCATTAATCAAAAACCTCCAAAATCCGATCGCTGCTTTTGCGCTTTTCCAAATAGTAGATTGCGTCAAAAAGCAAATCAAACCTTGGGTCGTATGCACAAAATGACTTGAACTGACCTAAAGACAATAAGTAATCCTGATAAATAATAGAAAAATCAGCACCTATTATCTTAGCAAGGCCAAAAAGTTCATCCTCGCCCCGCCTATCTATCTTACTGGTGGGTTCGGGAGGCTATAGGACTCCCGCCACAATCGTACCCGATTTGGCGGCGAGGTACATGGACATCCCGCGTCAATCATAAAGGTTCAATACCTTTTTGATTGACAATCTACACAACTTCTGTTACCATGTAGATATGCTAAATATGACATGGGAATTCAAGTTAGAACCAACCGAATCGCAAGTTTCAGAGATTGAGCGCACTTTATCTGTGTGCCGCAAGGTCTGGAATTATGCTTTGCGCGAACGGAAGGACTGGCTTAATTCTCGTAAGTGTCCAGTAAATGCTTGCTCAATAGATCGGGAGTACATTATGGCTCCTGATACACCATTCCCGAACTACCACGTTCAAGCCAAAAACTTGACCTTAGCTAAGGAGTTTATCCCTGAGTTGAAGACAGTCAATGCCCAAATGCTACAACAAGTTCTAAGGAGCTTAGATAGAGCATTTGAGGACATGAAGTCTAAGAAGCATGGGTTCCCTCGGTTCAAGAATCAAGCTCGGTCTAGGTCGTTTGTGTTTCCACAAATGCTTAAAAACTTCATTTCTATCGAAGGGATTAAGTTACCTCAACTGGGATTGGTAAAAGTTCGATGGTCCCGAGAGATTCCTGAGTTATTTCAGGTCAAACAGGCTCGGATTGTACGCAAGGCTTCTGGATACTTTGTCATGCTTAGTTTAAGTGCTGATGTTAATGTCCCTGAGGCATCGCCGCACGGTGAGCCGATTGGGATTGATGTTGGCCTTGAATATTTTCTTTCAACCTCAGATGGTGAGCAGATTAAACGTCCCAAGTTCTTTAGCTCATTACAACGCAAGCTGAAATTGCTGCAACGTAGACTTAAGAACAAGAAAAAAGGTAGTTCTAATCGTTCAAAGTTAGGAAAAGAGATTGCAAGAGTGCATCAACGAATTGCGGATACTCGTAAGGACTGGCATTTCAAAACAGCTCATCATCTTTGCAACGATGCAGGAATGATCTTTGTGGAAGATTTAGACTTCCGCATTATGGCTAAAGGAATGTTGGGTAAACATACTCTAGACGCAGGGTTAGGTCAGTTTACTAATCAGATTCTGCCTTGGGTTTGTTTCAAGCGGGATGTGTATTACGGAAAGGTTGATGCTTATGGCACCAGTCAGGAATGTCCTGATTGTGGCGCTAGAGTCAAAAAAGACTTGAGTGTGCGCATTAGTGAATGTTTTGAGTGTGGTTCAACCAAACCTAGGGACATTGCAGCCGCTCAAGTGATTTGTGCCCGTGGGCAACGGGTAATTGAAAACGTCTGTGGAGCTGATCTAGCGGGGGTGTCAGTAATGTCATCTAGTCAAGTAGCGTTGAAGCAGAAAATCTTTGGAGCGATCCAAGGAATCTCCCGCTACACCCAAAAGGGTTAGCGGTGAGAGGATGTCAATTTCATGGTTCTCATTAAAGGGCGGAGGGGTACTCCATTTTCCCTAAGAATTAATTCAGCAAGACTCTCAATTGCCATTGTATCAGTGGCTAAGGCGTGATCTCTGCTCATTGTAGTCAACAACGAGTTTTTCCTTTGTAGTCAACAACAAGTTTTGATGGTCCACTTTCTGGGTCTTCTGGGGCAAATCCATGACTCCAATGCTTTAGGGCAGGGGAGTATGTCAAAAATTCACTCCATCAAACCAAGTCCTGGGAGAGCAGACATGTCCACAAGCGAAAGGCCGTGTTTATTTGCCTCTCGCTCTAGAACTTCAACCCGCACAATATCAAGACTTGCGGCGATTCGCTCTCCCTGAATTGCGCTACTCAGTGACGAGGCATAAGCCGTGACTGGAGCTTTGCCTCCTAACTTCAGGAGCAGCTTGAAAACATTAAAATCCCCTTCAGGAACCTGCTCATTTTTCCGAAGGCATTTAATATGTTGCTTTAAAGCCTTATTAAATTCAGCGGCATTATCGCGCTGGTCCTCCCACGCCTCAAGGTGCAGTTTTACCAGATCGACATTGTTGTCTGCGATCGCATCAGAGACCCGCTCCAACGTTTTTTCATGGGTTGAATTCCGTAATTCGTGCTGAAACTGCTTTCTTTGTTCGGGCCAAGAGCGATTTTCTGGGTCTTCAGAGTCGGCGATCGCCCATCCTTTGAGAGTTCCATAAGAAACTTCCGCCTCAATAGAGAGTGGTTTATACCCTATTTTATAAACAGATTGAACATAGCGAAGACGGCAGATCTCACGGCTCCAGGGCTTTTTAGCCGTTTCCCAAAGAGGTTTTGATTCTTGCATTTGAGCGGTGTACGGAAAAAGTACTGACTTGTGCGGACTTGGTATATTTTTGCATACAATTATTAGATTAAGCAAAATATATAGAAAATGCCAACGCCCGTCCCATTGGCCGTAAAGAAACGGATTAAAGAGAATACGGCAAAGCACAAAGAACTTAGTGCCTACAATCCTATCAAGCTAGAGCGTGGAAATATTTCTAACGCCATTTATAGAAATGATGATTTTGCTGAGTCAGTTTTAAAGTATGCAAAAAACGAAAAAGGAAACCATATTCGGCTAAGTGGATGGTTTAAGCAATATCTAAGATTCTTGGGAGACTTTAGGATTGCAACAAAAGGCGTTTCTGGCTGTCAGCAATCAGGAAAATCTTTAGGGGCAAGCCTTGTTCTTGCTTACTGCGCGATCGAGCTAGGGCTAGTAATGCTTTATACCTACGATAGCCAAGGCGCTAGAGATACACAGGTTAAGCGGAATTTGCAGCCCATTCTTGCTCACTGGGAGACTAATAAATTTCCTGGAAAAAGAGGCGACTTGTCAGACAACCTTGAAATCTGGGAGTCCAAAAGTGGCGGGATTGTCCAGTTTTTATATTCATCAGTTAATAGCTCGTCAAAAAATGTTGCGTCAAGGACTGGGCTGGCAAGCGCAGGTGGTAAAAATGTTGGGTATCAAGCCGATGGATTAATAGATGAAGAGCGATCGCAGTCTCCGCCAGGAGCACGCGACCCATTCAAGCGCAGAACCGTTGAAAGCACGCTGAAGCCGTATGCCCCTCATTTGATCCTAGGGACGCCAGGAGGAGGGCTAGGAATTGAATATGAGCTGCAAAAAATAGAGCATCACTTTGCTCCTTATTATGATTGCCCTCACTGCGGCGCTCAAAAGCCGCTGCACCCCAAAGGCTGCATGTTGAAATCATCCAAAAAAAAAGTAGGGGAAGAAGAAACTGACGCATGGTTCAGTGAATCAGGCAAACCTTTAGATTGGTTCCACAGAGATCCAATGAGACCAGAGGCAAGCGCTTTTGTTGCCTGCTCAGAGTGCGGGGAAGAATTGCCAGAGGAGGCTAGGGTCAACGCAACCTATAGAGAATGTAAATTTGATGTAGGGATGAACATTGTTCAATACTTAGAGCGATCGCTGAATGATTTCCTAGATAATCTTCCACAAGGACAACCAAACGATCACATTAGTGCGGCCCTGTGGATCAGCCCTTTGTTAAGAGATGGGAATCCGGCCCCATCAATCATTAGGGAGGGAAACACTTCTGCAAACACGGCTGACTGGCAGCAGCAAAACTTAGGGATAACATCAGAATCTGGGTCTAGTGGAATTACAATTGAGCAAATAAAAAAATGTATTGGTCTTCCATGCCCAAGCAGAATCCCAGACCTTCGCCTAGCTGGGTTAGACCAAGGACGACAAGAAGACTGGCTTTGGTTTGTTGATGTTTGGCTCCCAGATAGATGGCGCGTGATGACAATCACAGAAGTCTTGGATCGGGCAATTAGGAGAGTTATCTATGGAGATGCAATAAATAGATCGTCAATTTATACGCTTTTAGATGATTATGCGCCTGACTTTGGCTTGATAGACAATGAACCTGATATACCGGATGCTGTCATAATTGCTCAAAATAGTATTTTTGAATTAGCGGACCAAGGCGGAACAAAAGCTGATATTGATAAAATCAGAAGGGAAGCAGCGGGGCTCAGTTATGATTTGTGGGTAATCAGACAAAAAGACTCCCAGGATAGATTGGCAAATGGTTTTGTTATGACGGCATCAGATGGATATCCTTTATATAGATTGCCACAGTCTTGGGAAAAGTGGCTTCCACTAATAGGTAACGAGCAATCTCCTATTACTCACCTAACGGCAATGTCAAAAGACCCTGAGACCAGGAAATGGAACAGGCCATTAAATCATGTGGATGACCATTTTTTTGCTGGAATGTTTATTGAAGCTGGACTGTTGGCTTGGCTTAAAATACAAATGAATCAACCCTCTACAGAAATTACTGCCAAAGCAGCAGGCGAACGAGAGATTAGACGAAAGATAAGGAGCATAGGCTATGCCACTTAATAGATCAAATGCAATCATAGACCTCAGGAAAAGCGATCCTCGTCTAATTTATAACATCAACAATGCTCCACGGCCTGAGGATGATTTCCTCAATTATCGTCTAGGTCAAGAGTACGATCATTACACTAAGCTACGCCGCGATGGTCACCTGAATTCTAAGCTACAAAAACGGGTCGATTCTGTCTTAGGCAGGCGGATTGTAATTGAATCAGAGAATTGGGATATTTTTAATGAGGTTGAAGAGGTTGATGAGTTTGGGGAAGAGGGAAAAGAAATCCCAGAAGAAGTTCAACTACTAAAAACGCTTTTAAAAAAAGTTAACTATGAATTACTTTGTAAGGATCTAAAAGATTCTGGAAACCTTTTAGGGTTCTGCGGGGTAAAAGTTGACTGGCACCTAGACCCGCTAACAGAAATACTGTACCCGACCTTTGAGTTTATTCCACAGTATAGGTTCAACTTCGCGTACCACGATGAATCCCCGACCGCAGCCCGATTGATGACAGATGAGCGGTTAAGTCAACAGCTTCCGGTCAAAGATCAGATCGTTATGTCTCGCGGATACGAAGTACGGCTGCTCACCAAACGATCGCCGCTGACGGGAGAACGAATCCCGAAAGGGCGGTTAATTCTATATTCGTTTGGGTCGTCTCAAGGGCTTCCTTGGGGCTGTGGGCTGGGATATCAGCTATACCCACTGATTCAGGTGAAGAACGAATCCAGGAATGCATGGCTGTTGCACAGCGATCGCCTAGGGTCACCCCCAGTCTTAGGGACATATCCGTTCAATAACACGCCAAAGGATTCAAGTGCCCCGCCAAATGTTTTTGACCTTAGGAATCCTAATCATAAACGGATAAAAGAGCAGTTCGAGGATTACTTGGCAGCGATATCTCCAAACGGGTTTGGAGTTTTCCCAGAAGGGTTTGACGCCAAATTGCTAGAGGCGATCAATTCAAGCAATCCTGATGTCCACGAGCGTCTGATTCGATTTTGCGACCATCAGGTTAGCGAGACCATTCTTGGGGAGATTGCTTACTCAGAGCGGCAATCCGGCGGGAGTCGTGCCGCCAGCGATACGCAGGTTGAGGACCGCGATCGCAACTTAACCGACTCAGACTGTAATTTGCTTGATGAGCAGCTAATTGATTTTTGGGACTATTTCTGGTTTCTCAATGCCCCTGAGGGGATGGTTCGTCCAGTTATTCGTAGGTGGACGACTGAAGACGATCGCAAGCTTGAGGAAAGGAAGAAAAAGCAAGAGGCCAAGAAACTTAAATTAGAAACGCGGAAACTCAGAGCCGAGGCGGACAATATCCTTATTACTGCTGGGCTTGAGCCATCAAGAGACTATGTTGAGAAACATTATCCAGGGTGGAAATTCTTGCCTAAGCCTAAAGTTGTTGCATCGCTACCCTCAGTAAACCTAGATCCGCAGTCTACGGCCTTAGCGCAAGCAGAAGAACCAAAAGCGGCATTACCTCCAGCGAAGGTAGATCAGTCCGAGTGGACACGAAAGCGTCGCCAAAAACTTGAGAATGGAGACCTGTTAGGGGGATTTGCTGGACCATTAAACTCATACCCTGTTTCTACGTCAGTAGACCTAGAAAGGGTCTACGAAATGTCTGAGTTTAGCGACCTTAAGAATAAGGTTAGGTTCAACGCGGTCAATATCTGTAATCGGTTTAGCATTCCTTTAACCCCTAGCTTTTCGTCATGGGCGGAAGAGCATATTCAGGGCGATTTCGCAGGGGTGTCTAGATACGTTAGTTGGAACGGATACAAGATCGGAGTTGAATACGAGGTGGGATCGACACGTTTTGATCGCCCCATGAAGATCGCTTATGGTCACTTCACAAACCACATTGGCGCAGACAATGAGGCACTAGACGTGTACATAGGTCCACACTTTTCAAGCGAGAAAATCTTCAGAATTACCCAACTGGACCAGGACGGCAACTTTGATGAGTTCAAGTATGGAATTCTGTTTGACTCTATCGAAAAGTTTGAAGCGGCTTACAAAAGGCAAATGCCATCTAAGTTGTTTGGAGGTATTGAAGAGTGCGATCGTTTTGAGATCGATTCACACCATAGACTAAACTTCGACGATAAAGACGCTGGAGTTTATGGTGTCTTCTGGGCGAATAGGGCGACGGGAAGCATTGTTAATGCCAACAGCTTCAGTGAAGCCAAGGAAAAGGCTAGAGCACTAGAAAGTTATGGAGCTATTCAGGGCGTTCGTAAGCTCAAGGGGGCTGATGCTATAAAGCTTCGCTGTGGTGCTTGGGCAAGAATTGAACCATCCAATAAGTGGTTATTTACTGATTCAACATCCATTAAAATTATTGAAAGAAAAATGCCAGACAAAAATAGAGTAGAAAGTAACGATTTTTTTGAGCCTATTATCTTGATTGATGATACACAAACTCTTACAGACAGAGAGTTAGATGATTTTGCAAATGATAGAGAGGCAGCAGAGCAAGATGCTAGAATTGAATGGGAAGAAAATGCTCCTAGTGAATTTAAAGGAATTTTAAATGAATATTCTTGAAAAAATCTTTCAATAGCTAAAGCAAAAAAAGTCTTTGAAACAACTGGCATTATGCCAAACGTAATATTAGAAGGGTCTGCTTGGCATAAAGAATGTAACCCAAGAAAGGATTTATTCAGCTTCAAAAATTACATAAAAACAAGAATTGGCTTCTCTGAGACAGATATGGAGCCAAATGAAAAAGTCAAAAAGTTAATAAAAATTTGGAAAGAATGGCAGAAATGACGACTTCTCAATTAGGTGTAAAACCAGGATTTAGACGGTATAAAACGGGGAATGGGAAAACGTATATAGAGGACATAAGCTCAATATATCAATCTATTAATCAATCTATTCCTGAAGAGTTCCAGGACAAAATTTTTGTCACTAAAGCAGAAGGGGCAAAGTGCGAAAGATGCTGGAATCATAGTTTAAGTACTGGCTCAATTCTTCATAGACCAACATTGTGCGATCGCTGTGTAGAGACAATTGATGAAGGCATTTTAAGCGGGTTGATTGCTGCAAATGAGGATGGATATTACTGGATTGATTCAGCACCAATAAATGGCGATCAAGAATATTTGCCAATGACTGATCATATTGATTTTTGGTGCGATCAATATGGGGAACTTTACCGAAGTGAGTTAGAAGGTACAAAAAATGAGGAATAATATTATGAAAAATTTAGACAATGTTGCTTGACTTCGCCGATCGCCAATTCAAATGGGACACCCGCATTAAACAATATCGGGTGACTGAAGGGGCTGGCAAAGGGAGCTTCATTTCACGAGAAGCTATTCTCAGGTTGACCCTAGACAGTATTGAGAACAATAAGGGGAACCTTGTTGGTTTGGCTGACGAATTGGCAAATCAGAGGATTACTCTGAAAGAATTCCAGCTTGAAGCGGCCAAACAAGTTCGGTTAATTCATACCCAGCAAGCAGCGATCGCGGCAGGCGGCTTTGATAGAGTAACCCCTGAAATGTGGCTCAGCGTAGCCCGCGAATTGCAACGGCAATATAGGACAGGCCGCAACATTGAAACAGGGCAACGGTACGGGCTTAAATGGCTGTGCGAAGACATTAAAAACGGCAAGGTGTCTTTGCCCCAGCTAAAACAAAGACTAGCCCTGTACGCCAATTCAGGCAAGGCTAGCTTCTGGGAAATCGACACTCAAGTGCAGTTCAACAAGGGACTAACGCATGGTATTAGAAAATTGGGGGCAACTCATCGGCATTGCGTTCCATGCCTTCTTTATGCAAGCTATGGACCACAGCCACTGACTAGCATTATTAGGCCGACTCAGCAGTGTGATTGCGGCCCTAACTGTGTTTGTACTATTTTTGCAATGAGCATTGAAGATGCGATCGCAATGAGCGGCGGGGTTGGAATTTTGGCTTAGCGCAGATAATAATCCTGCTGGTACAAAACATTCTGGTCCTCAATCCCAAGAGATTCGCAAAGGGGCTGAACCTCTTCAAAATCGATTGACGCCTTACCACTTTCAATTCTACGAATGCGATCGGCACTAACGCCTAAGGCATCCGCTAGATCTACTTGAGTAAGCTCAAGGACTCTTCTTCTTGCTCTGATATTACGAGCAATTATTTTTCTGCGTCCAGACAAGAAATCGCCAGAACTGTACATAACTTAGTTTCGCAGGGATAGAAATAGTTTTGCATATTTAGCAGCAAAACCGCATATAGAGAAATTTTACAGCATTATTCTCAAAATA
>JAGVDA010000030.1 GCA_020058975.1 Thermosynechococcus sp. WC_1
CCCGTGCGGATGTTGACATTAATGGTGGGGTTTGCTGGCTCGAAGGTTGGGGTTTCGGTCAGGTGCGGCTGCTGATGTTGACCTTCAACGGCGTGATAGGTCTGGCAATCATCGACGTAGTGACAGTTGATGCAAATACACATGGGTTGAATCCTCGTAGAGATGGAGTCAAGAGCCTTCGGGTGGGCGGCTTGTGTTGCGCTGCGGTACTGCCACTTTAGCGCATCTTTTCAGAATGGTTGTGGGGCGATCGCAGTTCTGGCAATAAGCTGCAAAACGCTAGAACTGCACATGCATATTTTTCTACCCCCGATGCCAACGTGTTGTGCCATCTGGCTGGTCGATAAGGACAATTTTTTCGGCGCTGAGCAGATCTCGAAGGCGATCGCTCTCCTTAAAATCCTTCGCCTTTCGTGCCGCACAGCGCGCCGCAATCATGGCTTCAATTGCTGCATCTACGCTCTCATCCGCAGGGGCAACAGCATCTTGACTAGAAGCGACTGCTTCTAATCCCAAAACCTGTGCTAAATCGACCAGTGTATGCCAGTCCTGGCGCAAATCTTCAGCGGCACGATCCGCTTGGCCTTGATGCGTGATGAGGTTTCCGGCTCGGCGCAGCTCCTTTGCCAGCTCAAACAAGACCGCTACCCCCCCAGGAGAGTTAAAGTCGTCGTCCATTACAGTTTGGAACCGCTCTACCGCTTCTGTATTGAGGCTAGGGACATCTGTTTTATCCTGCCAGCCGAGCGCTTCACCATACTCAGCCGCAAACAGCAGACCTTCCTTCAGGGTGTGCCAGCTATTTTGAGCAGCGGCGATCGCCTCCCCCGTAAAATCAATAGGCTTTCTGTACTGGGCTTGCAGCACAAACACCCGCAGCGCCATCGGGTCAAAGCGATCGCCCCCCAGCACGTCCAGCGGCTCATCCAAAAGCTGACGAATGGTGGTGAAGTTGCCCAAAGACTTAGACATCTTTTCGCCGTCTACATTTACCATGCCGTTGTGCAGCCAGTAGCGCGACAGCGGCTGCCCCGTGACGGCCTCAGACTGGGCAATTTCATTCTCGTGGTGCGGAAACACAAGGTCAGCCCCACCGACGTGGATGTCAATTTGGTCGCCAAAGCGATCTCGCACCATGGCAGAGCATTCAATATGCCACCCAGGACGACCTGCACCCCAAGGTGACTCCCACGATGGCTCATCGGGCTTTGCCGCCTTCCATAGGGCAAAATCAAAGGGATCTCGCTTCTTAAGCGCCTCAGGATTGGCCTCAGGGTCTTCCATGCGACCGCTGGCTCCGGCCTGCATGTCGTCTAGTTTGCGACCGGAGAGCTTGCCATAGCCCTCAAACTGACGCACCGCGTAGTAGACATCTCCCCCAGCGGCGTAGGCCATGTCCCGCTGCTCTAGCTCATGGATTAGGCGCTTAATGCCGTCTAGGGTATGGGTTGCGCGGGGGTACTCATCGGCTTCTAAAATGTTGAGCCGCGCCATGTCTTCAAAGTAGGCCGCAATAAACTGTTCGCTCACGGCCTCCATCGTGGAGCCTTCTGCCCGCGCCCGATTCAAGATTTTGTCATCAATATCGGTAAAGTTCTGCACGTAGCGCACGTCATAGCCGCGCCATGCCAGATAGCGCCGAATGATATCCCAAACGATGTAGGAGCGGGCGTGCCCTAAATGGCAGTAGTCATAAACCGTAACGCCACAGCAGTACATCCGCACCTTCTTTGCTTCAATGGGTTCAAAGGCTTCTTTTGTGCGGGTTAGGGTGTTGTACAGCGTCAGAGACATAAGGCGGCGCGGATGCTCAGTAAAGGTTAGAGGAAAAGCTAAATAGTGGAGAAATCTCCTAGAACCCCAATCTTACCGGAACGTCGCCTAGTGCCGTGAAGATAGGATAGTGAAACATGCGATCGCCAGCGCAAAAAGATTCCGCGCCTCATTCTCAGTCTTCACTATGGTGACAAAACGTAGTTCTAACCCAGACGAGTGGATAGCCCTAGCCGTCGGTAATTCACGGCTGCACTGGGCATGGTTCCAGCAAGGTCATCTACAGCAAACGTTTCACACGCCGCACTCAAGCAGCAGCTCTACGCCGCCTCAAGATTGGGTGGCGTGGCAGCAGCTTTGTCCCTTTTTACAGCAAGAGCATCTTTATCCTGAACTCTGGGTGGCTTCCGTTGTCCCTGCGCAAACGCAACTGTGGCAGCACTATCCTGACGCAGTCATTCTTGAGCGATCGCACATTCCCCTACCAGGTACATACCCTACCCTTGGCCTAGACCGCGCCCTTGCCCTCTGGAGCGCAGGAATGCTCTACGGCTGGCCTGTGCTGGTCATAGATGGCGGAACAGCACTCACCCTCACAGGAGCTGATGCTGAAGGTCGTTTTGTCGGCGGAGCCATTTTGCCAGGTTTAGGGCTGCAACTGCGATCGCTTCAGCAAGGCACTGCTGGATTGCCCAAGGTTGAACTACCCACTCAATTCCCTGACCTATGGGCTAACGATACGCAAACCGCTATGCAGAGTGGCGTGGTTTATGGGGCGATCGCAGCCCTAACCCACAGACTTGAGCAATGGCACAGCATCTATCCTGAATCTCATCTTGCGATCACCGGAGGAGATACTGCTGTTCTATCCAACTATCTAAAACAGTGGCATGAGCAGAGAAACCCTAATACAGAGCTGCATCACCTTATCCCAGACCCACACCTCATTTTTAAGGGGCTTTCAGCGTTACGCTCACAAAACTACACAGTATTGCACCCTAAATCTAAAATAAATCTATAGGATCACTAAAAATCTTGGTAAGCACCGATACAGTTTAGAGGTCTTCGCAGTAAACATTTCCAAAAAAAGCGCTGCTGCCGTAGCAACAACGCTGTCTTCAAAGAGATGCTTCTAAACGCAAAAAGCGTTACTTACGACTCAAGAAAAACATGGGGTCAAC
>JAGVDA010000091.1 GCA_020058975.1 Thermosynechococcus sp. WC_1
ACAACAATTTTGTGAAGCTAGAGGTCATCCCCGATGCAAAGTACCTTTTGCCTGACCCCATTGGTACGCTAGAAGCCGCAGAAAAGCTGGTTAAAGAAGGGTTTGCGGTGCTGCCCTATATCAACGCTGACCCGCTGCTGGCAAAGCGCCTAGAAGAAGTGGGTTGCGCCACGGTGATGCCTTTAGGTTCTCCGATTGGTTCCGGTCAAGGCATTCGCAATGCAGCCAATATCGAGATCATTATTGAGAATGCCAAGGTACCTGTGGTAGTGGATGCGGGGATTGGCACCCCCAGTGAGGCAGCTCAAGCGATGGAGTTTGGGGCAGATGCGCTGCTGGTGAATACGGCGATCGCCCAAGCCCAAAACCCTGCTGCGATGGCGCGCGCGATGGGTCTTGCCACAGTCGCGGGTCGTCTTGCATACCTATCAGGCAGAATCCCCGTCAAAGCTTACGCCAGCGCCAGCTCTCCTCTAACAGGGCTGATTAACAGTTAGACCCCTTAAAAACTAGGTTGTCGAAGGATGGCTGTCAGTTACGCCGTCAACATTGGGAGCGTGATTCTGACATCTACATCTCTAGCAAAACTTTCAAAACGCCTCGTTGTTGGGCATGACTAAATGCTGTTAAGCCATCCCTTAAAGGATAGCGCGCCTGAATTAAACTAGACACGTCCACCTTTTTCGCTGCCAGTAGTTGAAGGGCTTCTGGGAAAGGCCCACAGCGAGACCCAATCAGCGTAATTTCGTCCACCACTAACGCGGATGCATCGAGACTTAGCTGTCCAGCATAGGTGCTTTTGAGGACTAACGTACCGCGAGGCCGGAGCGATTTTAGGGCGATCGCAAAGCCTTCGGGGTTGCCTGTGCATTCCACGGCAATATCAAAACTGCGGGGCTGCACTGCATCCGCATATCCGGTGCGAATGCCTCGGGCTTCAAGGTTGGCAAGTTTTTCCGCATGTCGTCCCACTGCCAACAGATCGCACTCGGTGAGCGCTAGGGTTTGCACCACGAGTTGTCCTAATTTGCCATCGCCAATGACTAAAATGCGATCGCCTTTTGCAATCGCCACCTGCTGCTGAATCTCTAGGGCAGCCGCTAAAGGCTCAGTAAAGGTTGCGGCATCCGTCGAGACTGATTCTGGAACAGGGTGCAGGTTTTGCTCCGGCAGGCAGAGATAGTCAGCAAAGGCTCCGGCTCGGTTCACAATGCCTAGCACCGTGCGGTTTTCGCAATGGGTTGAGTTGCCGTTGGTGCAGTATTGGCAGTGACCGCACACCGCGTTAATTTCGCCCACGACGCGCTGCCCTACTAGATGGTCAGGGCCTTCTTCGACCACACCCACAAATTCATGACCTAAAACGCCATCGTAGGGATAATACCCTCGCAGCAGCTCTAAATCTGTGTTGCAAATTCCGGCCTGTAAGACTCGTACTAAAGCTTCCCCTGGTGCAGGCTGGGGTATCGGTAAATCTTGGCGGAGTTGCAGGGTTTGATGGGTGAGCCACAGTCCGTTCATGGGCAAGTTAATGTCGCGCAGGGATAAGGTTAAGGCTATTGTAAACCAGCCAATCTTCTGACTCTACGGATGAACAATGGCACATAAATAGGAAGGAGCCTTAGTATGATTGCGATCGCCCCAAACTCTCGAACCACAACCCCAATTATTTTGAAGCCTTAGTAATTGTGAACAAAAATTCTCAGACAACCTAAACCGTACCTGGATTGTGAACTGTCAGAGTGGAACGCTAAAATTCAGAGAGTGTATCCTCGTCATAAAAGCTAACGTTTATGCAAGTTACCTTTGACCTACCCGATGAAGTGGTCACTCAGCTTCAGCCCTTTGAAGATAGACTGCCTCAAATCCTAGAGTTGGGGTTACGAGAACTACATGCGATTGCCCAGGAAGGGTTTTCAGGCATGGCTGAAGTCCTAGAATTTCTGGCAAACCTGCCCACGGCTGAAGCCATTATCGCCCTGCGACCTTCAGAATTTTTGCAAACTCAAGTTAGCATTCTGCTAGAGAAAAACCGGACGATGGGTTTAACTTCAGCAGAAGAGCAGCAATGGCAAGGATATCAATACCTAGAGCATGTTGTCAGAATGGCTAAGGCTAGAGCTTTCTTAAAGCTTAAAGAATCTCATGCAGCATGAGCAAAACCTATATTCCTGTCGCTTTACGAAGACAGGTTTTTGAGAGGGCAAAAGGTTGCTGTGAATATTGTCTGATACCGGATGTAGCGACTTTTTTACCTCATGAGATTGACCACATCATTGCCGAAAAGCATGGTGGACAGACTGCACTGGAAAATTTAGCCCTGTCCTGTACGCTATGCAACAAGCATAAAGGCAGCGATCTTGCCTCCATCGATCTAGAAACGGGAAAAATCATACCTCTGTACCATCCTCGCCAAGATCTCTGGCCTAAACATTTTCGCTTGAATGGGGCTGAATTTATGTCCTTAACCCCTATCGGTCGGGTGACGATTCAGTTATTGCAGTTCAATCGTCGTGACAGAGTCGAGGAACGTCAGCTTTTGCTACAGGCTGGCATGATTGAGCCATGATTGAGGTTGAGGGGTAAAATGGCGGTGGTGATCCATGTTTGGGCAGATAGAGCCAGATTGCACAGGCGGTTGGTTTTGCAAACGTGAGCGATCGCCACAGCAAAGACTTCATGGTTTAGGGGCATACATAGGGTGATGGACTATCAGCTAATTTCAGTGGCTTCGGCGATCGCAGTTGTCATCGGGCTGGTGCTTAGCCTTCGATTTCGGAGCCAGCGGGGAGTGGCGCAGTCTGCCTTAGCCGCAGCCGATTCAGAGAAGGCAGCGCTGCAGGCTAAGGTTCAAACCCTCACTCAAGAAAGTGCGTCTCTAACGGAGGCTATGGGTCTTGCAAAGCAGGTCGTCACGGCATTAGAGCAAGACGTGGCGGCACTCAACCAATCTAAAGAAACACTGCTGCAAGAGAAGGCGATTGAGCAACAAAAGGGTGCTGATCTCCAAACTAAAGTTGCAAATCTTCGCCAGCAACAGCAGCAGACCGAGCAGAACTTAACGGCAGCACAAGCCCAGCTCGCTACGGTGCAGACAGAAATTGAAAGCTTGAGTCAAGCGAACACTCAGCTTGAAACCGAGCTGCAAACCAAACAAACCGACAACCAGGTGCTGCAACAGCGCCTTGATGAAGCCTCCCAAATTCAGCAAAAACTCCAGACCCAGCTCCAAACCGCGCTTCAAGAGACAGAATTTAGAGATCAGCAGATCCACAGCCTGACCCAAGCCCACGAGCAGCTTGAGCAAACGCATCGTACAGCTCAGGCTCAAATCACTGAATTGGAACAACAGCTCACCCAGCTGCGGCAGCAAGCCCAACGGGACAGCGATG
>JAGVDA010000417.1 GCA_020058975.1 Thermosynechococcus sp. WC_1
CTCTATCCTAATACTATTAATAGAAAATAAATTTATAACAGAACGAAAAGTTAATCCTGATTGATAGATTTCAGACGTTGGCATTGTATAGGGTATTGTCTTTTGAATAAGCGATGTTGAGCCAGACAAAGAATATCTTGTAGGTATATGAATAGGCTTGAAGTATGGAAGAACAGGTTGCCAGCTCACAGAATAGGTTATGTTTTGAGGAAAAATATGCCGATTTAATATATCAAACGATGTCCCAAGATTAGTATAAGTGCGCTCATTCCCTAAGTACAAAATAAATTGCTCATTCGATTCAGCCGTTTGCTTCAGCATTAGCAAAAACTGTAGAATCGCCGTCTTGCCTGAGCTATTTGTTCCAAAAATACCTGTGAGCGGAGCCATCCGAATTTCTCCGGTGTCTCGCCAAGATTTGAAATTCTCAAACCTAAATTGCGTTAACATAGATTGCCCTGCAACTAGCAATCGGCTCAGTCAAAGCCTTGTACATAGAGTGATTCTACTGCATCACAAAACTTTGGCTGGCACAGGTGAGGGTTTGGGCAGAGGAGGGAGCGATCGCTCTATCCGTGCCTTCCCCATCGAATAGGTCACGCTGTAGCTCAACGCCAGCAGCCATAGCCATACCCTAGGGTAACGGGGTTCCAAATAAGGCTGAAGCCGCCGCACAAAGGCCGGAAACCAGCTTTGGAGCAAAGCATTCACAAAAGCCGCCATTGTAAAGCTCCAGTAGCTTTGGAGCCACCGCAGCATATCCATGGGTCCCACTAAGTCCCAAATCCAGTACAGCAACGCCGGATTGGTCAACGCGGCCTTAATAGCCATCTTATTAAAGGGCAGCCAGCCAAAGCGATCTTTGACAAACCCATCCGCCATTTCTGGGGTTTCCCCTGCCAAAATGCCGAAGAAGGTATTGAGCATAGAATTGACGCGCTGGGGAGGGATCTGACGACCTGTGGGCACCATCATCCCCCGAGAAAACAGCCAGGTGACGGCAATGTTGCTCTGATAGGCGCGGATTTGGTTGAGATCTTTGGCTTTAACCAAGTTATTTCTGAGGGCAGTATCTAAAAGATCCGTCAAACGCGGTAGGTTCCGTACAATTGATCCAAAGCCCGTAAACACGAGCGGTGACTGCATTGAGGCGGCATCTCCGATCGCCACTAAGCGGTCATAGGCTACGGTGCGATCGCGGTCATTAGCGCTGAAGTGCCCAGGAATGTAGCCAAAGGTCGGCTTTAGCCAAGTCAGTTCATCAAGATCGCAGCGGCGGTACTCTGGCAAGATGGTGAAGAAATCTTCGTACATTTCCAAGAGCGAGCCAGGGTTGTCAGGATGCACTTGGTGGTAGTGAAACAGATAAAAGGTTAACTCACTGCCAGGGCCAGGGAACAGTTCCCAAATTAATTGTCGTCCCCGCGAAATATCGCCGTGGCTATTGAGAACATCCCCAAAAGATGAGTTCCATACCGCTGGGTCAACGCCAGAAACGACGGCACCGACTGTCGGGCAGACACTATCAAAAGTTCGGCCTCCGTTGAGCTGCCATGCGATAGGTGATGCCGTGCCCATTGCATCAATTAAGATTTTGCCTGTAGCCTCTTTAGGCGTTTGAGCAGGCAGATAGGTGCCCTGCACTTTTACCTGATGGGGCTGGATATCGGCACGGGTGAATTCGGTGTAGTCCCAGATTTCGCCGCCTGCTCTGCGGAGTTTTTCGCCACAGACTTGCAGAAGCTTGGCTGAATTGACGGCAATGTTTAGCACCGTTGGCGTATGGAGAATTGCGGCCTTGGCTTTGGGTGGGTTATTAGCATCAAAAAACTTATGAAACCCGTCTACGTATTCACGGGCAATAAGATCTTCAAACTCAGCGGCGGTAAATAACCCTAAATCAATTAAGTTTTGAAACTCTGCCCGCGAGATATTCCATTCACGATGCATTCTTCCAAAGGGGAGCCGCTCTATGAGCAGTACGCGGTAGCCTAACTGCGCCATGACTGCCGCATGAATCACCCCAAGGGCACCCCCTAGATAGATCAAATCATAGGTGGGTAGGTCATCGGCATTGGCTGCATCGCCTTGAAAAACCACCTGGCTAGGCTGCTGGGGAGACTGTACGTTATCGCGCCAGCGCTGCTCCCACCAATACACTCGCGTAAGGTCAGCTTCGCCTTTGGGCATTTGCTGGAAGTATTTGACGGTTAAGGGGTATTGCTGAGCTAAGCCTTCAAAGATAGAAGTTTGGGTGAGATCAATTTGAGGCGGTGCTGGATACTGGATTGGGAACGCTTTGGCTAAATCTTGCTGAAGTTTTTTAAGAAATGTTGACTCGTTACGAGGAGACGACTTGCTCCACCGAAATACTTTGAGGTAGGTGGTACGCTGTACAGACCAAACAAAGATAGACCACTCTGCCTCTGGCAAATGCTTTATACAGCAGCCTTCTGCCGTACTAGTTTTTGTGCCCAGCGCTGGCTGAAAGTTTTTCTGGAGCCAAATTTTGACGCGATGAGTATCCGGTGTGGGGACTTCAGTGTAAAAAATTTCTTGCATTTTGATCGCGCCGAAGAGGAAGCGTTAAAAATAGGTTAAACTGCCGAGTGCAGTTCTTATGAAGATGACGCAGAATTTTTACATCAAGGGGGGAATAATGGATCATCCTAGCGCTTTGGAGACCCACAGCGGTAGCCAAAGCCCAATTACAGAAGAGCTAATTGCCGCGACGATCGCAGGGCTGGTCAGCGGTGCCTATGCTGAAGGGCAATCTTTAGATGATTTGACTCGCCTTGTTTTGGCGGATGACCCTGAGTTAGACCAAATGACGCGCCAATGGCTCAGTGAAATTGTGACTGAGGCTTGGCAAGATTTATCGCCAGAGTCTGAGTGGCTAGAAGCAGCCTAAATTTTAAGTAGTCAAGGTAGCCATACCCCTAAAGGGATATTCTTCAAGGTTAGGAGTTTTGGCTGTGCCCTGAAGGAGAACGCCAAAGCCGCCTAAGCCTAGCGGGTTGATGAGGGCATGGAGTGCTTCTCGTCGTCGCAGAATCTCCATGAAGTTGATGGCTGAGGTTGCGTTGAGGGTGAGGCGATCGCCCAAACCCAGCGCCATCAAAAATAGACCCTGCTGCACATAGGAAATATTCTGAAGCCCCAAGATTTTGCCCTGCTGCTGTAGCGCCGTGAAATTAACGTGGGCGGTGATATCTTGTTGCCCCACTGCCCAATAAGGGTCTTCGTGATGTGCCTGTTGGTAGTAACACTGGAGCGTACCTTGATGGCGCTGGGGGCTGTAGTATTGGGCGGCGGTGTAGCCATAGTCGATGGTTAAAACGTAACCGTGGGAAAGCTTTTGAGAAACGGTGGTGAGCCAATCTAAGGAAGCTAAGTTGATTTCGCTGCGGTAGCCGTCAGAATAAGTAGCTAAATCAAAGTTCAGGTTTTCTAGGTATTGCTGGAGTGCTGGTGTGGAAGGCTCAGCAACAACCTCCGTAAATTGGATTGAGTCTGAAGTAGCGCCCCTAACGTCTGCTGTCACAAAAACTTCTTTTAACCGCCCCGCCTGGATTTCAATACGATGCACTGGAAATGCATCTACGAGTTCGTTAGAAAAAAAGCAGCCTGTAATACTCTGGTTGGGGATGTCTTCCCAGGTTTTCCAGGTGATTTTGTGATCTGTTGTGAAGGGTTTGAGTTTATGCTGCTGTTCGGCAATTAAAACAGACGCTTTTTCAATGATGATGTATTCCAATGCATCCCAGAAGGCGGCGTAGTCTGGGTTAGGAGAGGGTTTGCTGGATGCCCTGCGATCGCACAAATAGCCCAGCACATCAGCGGCAATCAGTCCCTGACCCGCCCCCATTTCAACCACCTGAAACGCACTCGGACGCTTTAGAGAAACCCACAGATCTAAAAACTGCTCTGCCAACAACTCACCAAAATCTGCGCCCAAATGAGGAGAGGTCACAAAATCTCCCCCCGCCCCAATTTTTTGACGCTGGGCGGAATAATAGCCTAGCTCTGGCTCGTACAGTGCCCAATCCATGAAGGTTGCAAACGTAACTCGCTGCTGAGGAGATTCAGCAATTCGAGATGCAATGCAACATCGAAAGAAAGTATCATCAGCAGTCACCTTAGATATCGCTGACTGAGATTGAGTCATGCCAGTAAAACCAAGAAGTGCCTATCCATTTTGCATGAAATTGCAGGCAGAAAAATAGATAAGGTTCAAGATGGATTGCTTAGCCACACCGCCACAACAGTTCCAGTCCCAGATTTTGTGGGCACGAGATTGAGATAAAAAGGTTTAGCCGTTCCTTTTTTAATTTCGTACAGTAGCCCGCCCCCATAACCTGCCGCAATAGGCGTCGCTTTGTAATCGAGCTGACCTAGGCTTGAGCTGAAATAGCTTGAAAAAAGCTGGTCAGGGGTTTGGCCTGCTACCAGCTTAAGGCTATCAATTTCAGGATTTGCAGTGGGGTTCGTTTCAAACCCTTGGGCATCTGCACCACCTAAATCTGTGAAGAACGCACCAGGAGTCGTAAGCTGATCGGGCGTAACACTGGTTTCATTTCCGCCGCTGGCGGTTGGAAGTTGACCTAAAATACTCTTTGTGAAATCTTCTGGAACCTGGACGGCATTTTTCAAATCAGCGAGTGTTAATGCATTGGGTGCAAGAACATAAACAGTGCTGCTGCCGTCCAATAAAACATTTAAAAACTGACTGACGCCTTGCTTCTCAATTTGATAAACCTTACGGCTTGCTTCGGCAACGGTTGGCTTAAGGGAGAACTTTTTGAGGGGTAACTGTTTCTCAAAAAACTGAGTCACCTCATCCAAGGGCTTTTGGGTATCGAAGCAAGAGGGAAGTCCTAAACAGCCAGGAATCGCACTGGGGAAGTTAGGAAAATCACTCATAGGGTCACTGCCGCCAGAACCCAGTTTTTCCGGCGTTAATGAGGGTTTCTGAGCCGGCACGTCGCGCGGCGATTTTTCTCCAAGTGCTGGGGCTTCGATCTTTTTGACTAGGCCACGCACCACTAATCCCTTGGGGGGAATGACTGCCAAGGCTGATTTTCTAATAATTGGACGCCTAATAACCTGCTTGGGCATTTTGAGGGTTGGCAGCGCACTCACTTTAACAGTCTTGGGTTTGGGTGCGACGACCTTTGGTGGTGGCTCTGGGAGTGGCGTGAGCAAAACAAGCGCATGAATGCCAACAGAAGCCAGCAACATCGGCTTCATGAAGGGACGCAGGGCAGGGGGAAAGCTTATATTTTTGAAAGCCAAGAATTTTGGAAGAGACAGCGTACGAGCCATAGTTCATTCAAGCAAGAAAATAACGAAAAAATATTTAACCGAATCGCTGTCTTGATACTTTATAGCACCCTACATTTCTTTAAAGATGACTACTTGGCATAGACCTTTAGTAGTGATTAAGCTTCTATAGAAAACAACCATACCAAGCTTTTAATTCGTCATACCACTCTGAGAAATAATATCTCTAAGCTAAATTCCAAAGGTTAAAAATACTGAAAATAAACCTAATCTTAAACTGAACTTATTGTTCTCTTTATCTAAGGTTAACCATTTTTCTATATGAATGATTGTGGGGTATCCAAACAAACATTTTTGACTATCTTTAAAGATTGGAGAACGTAATGGGTCTTAACGCCACAACTGCACGTCGTGCTTTTACTGTTTCTGTTGTAACACTTGCAGTCTCGGTTACTCCTCTGTTTGCGGCGATCGCCCAAGCTGTGACCCTCAATGGCGCTGGAGCAACCTTTCCGCAGCCGCTCTATGAGCGCTATATTCGTGAATTCAAGAGCAAAACTGGCACAACCGTTAATTATCAAGGAATTGGTAGCGGTGGCGGTATAAAACAATTTCAAGCAGGTTCGGTAGACTTTGGCGCAAGTGATTCTGCCATTACCGACGAGCAAATGGACAAAGTTGACCGCAATCGCGGAACGTTGATGGTGCCTACAGCGGGTGGTGCTGTAGCAGTAGCCTATAACGCACCTGGTGTTGCAACGGGGTTAAAGCTATCCCAAGCAGCCGTGGGCGAAATCTTTGGCGGTAAAATCACCAAGTGGAATGACCCTGCCATTGCCAAGAACAACCCTGGCGTCAACCTGCCAAATCAGGCGATTAAGTTGGTTGTCCGTGCAGACAGCAGCGGCACTACATTCGTATTTACAAATGCCGTTAGCGCCGCAAGCCCTTTCTTCCGTGGAAAAATTGGCGTGAGCAATGCACCCAAGTGGGCAGCTAACCCACTAACAGCCAAAGGCAACCCAGGCGTTGCCGCATCAGTTCTACAGACCCCTGGGTCAATGGGATATGTGGAATTGGCAACCGCCAAGTCAAACAACATGACCTATGCTGCGGTTCAGAACAAGAAAGGGGAATTTGTAACCCCCTCCCTTGAGTCAACCAATGAAGCACTAGCCAACATTAAGTTTCCGGCTAACTTCAGGGTTTTTGAAGGCAACCCAGCGTCGGGCTACCCCATTGTGGGCATGACCTGGATGTTGGTCTACAAAAAGTATGAAGCGGAGAAACTGCCCGCAGTTAAAGACTGGATTAAATGGGTGTTAAGCGATGGGCAAAAGATCAACCCTACGCTTGATTATGCGAAGGTTCCTGAACCTGTCATTCAAAGGGTGCTTCAGCAACTTGAAGCCACCGTTAAAGCTCAGTAAAAGCTGATTTTTATACAAGCTCATTGGTAGGGACGCAAGGTATTGCGTTCCTACCGTGCGTTAATTTCTTTTTGGAAACCGCTTAACACTAATGACAGAAGCTTTGGAGCCTACTCAGTCCAACCTCTCTCCAGTGCCCACAGAGTCCTGGATCAGTCAATTTGGGGATAGTGGATTTCGAGGTATTTCGTTTTTGGCTGCACTGCTGACCGCTTCCATTCCGTTTTGGATGTGCGTGCTGATTTTTAAGGATGCTCGCCCTGCGATCGCCAAGTTTGGCCTTGCCTTTCTGTGGACGCAGGAATGGAATATCGACCAGAACTTGTTTGGGGCATTGCCCTACATCTACGGCACTTTGGTGAGTTCTGCGATCGCCCTCCTATTAGCGCTCCCCATCGGCGTAGCAGTTGCCATTATTACCAGTGAAAAGGTCTTGCCAGAAGGGCTGCAAACGCCTATTGCGTTTTTGGTTGAGCTAATTGCTGCCATCCCTAGCGTGATTGTGGGGCTGTGGGGAAGGTTTATTTTAATTCCGGCATTAGAGCCATTCCAACAATTTTTATACAGTCATTTCAAGTGGCTTCCCATCTTTAACACCCAACCCTTTGGGCCTAGCATGTTGATGGCAGGGGTTGTTTTAGCCATCATGATTGTGCCGACGATCGCCGCCATCAGTCGAGAAGTATTTATGGCAATCTCCCAAGATCTTCGCAATGGTGCCTTTGCTCTAGGGGCAACACAGTGGGAGAGCATTGTGTTTATCACGCTACCCGCCGCCATCTCAGGCATTTTTGGGGCTGCGAGTCTTGCGCTGGGTCGGGCGTTGGGTGAGACGATGGCGGTCACGATGGTGATTGGCAACGTGAATGAGATCAGTACGTCCTTACTCAATCCTGGCAACTCTATTCCGGCTCTGCTTGCCAACCAGTTTGGAGAAGCCTCTGACCCGCTCCATGTTGGCGCACTGATGTACCTTGCGCTATTGCTATTTTTAGTAACGCTGGCGGTGAATGCGATCGCAGCGGTTTTGGTTCGCACTTTGACCCGAAATGCTTAGTTGACTTACGCTTAGGATTTTTTCTGTGTCTGACCTTTACGCGCCGCTGCCACCCTCCAAAAAGCTGTTTAATTTCGCCCTAAGCGTTACTACATTTTCATTGAGCGCGCTGGCGCTCATTCCGTTGTTAGCCATGCTGTGGGCTATTTTGAGCAAAGGAATACCCCACCTAACTTGGGATGTCTTTACTCAGCTTCCTGCACCCGCAGGCATGAAGGATGTCCCCAGTGGGTTTGCCAATGCCATTATTGGCACCGTGGTGATGGTGGCGATCGCCGCAGGTCTAAGCCTGCCGCTGGGCATATTAACCGCGATTTACCTGACGGAATTTGGTAAAAATTCAACCTTTGCCAGCGGCGTGCGGATGCTAGTGACCATCCTCAGCGCCGCGCCTTCTATTGTTGTGGGGGTGTTTGCTTACGCCATCATTGTGCTACCTCTGAAGGGGTTTTCTGCCCTAGCGGGTGGGTTTGCCCTATCGGTCATTATGTTGCCCATCGTCACCTTAGCCACCGAAGAATCTCTGAAGCTGGTGCCCAATGCTCAGCGCCTAGCGTCTGCCGCCTTGGGTGCAGGGTATGCGCGGACAACCCTTCGCATTGTTCTGGCACGGGCGTTTCCTGGTATTTTGACAAGTAGCTTGTTGGCGATCGCACGAGCCGCAGGCGAAACCGCACCGCTCATCTTTACCGCACTCTTTAGTCAAAACTGGCTAGAGGGGCTGCTAGGCCCCAGCGCGTCTTTATCCGTGCTGATTTTTAACTATGCCAATTCGCCCTTTGTTGATCAAAATAATTTAGCCTGGGCTGCTGCTGTCATGTTAGTGGGCATTGTGGTGTTCACTAATCTCTTGGCACGGTGGGTCACGCGTAATCGTCGGACAACCCACTAATGCTTATGTTCTCTTCTCCTAACCCTCTTCCCTCTAAACCGCTAAACCCAACCAAGACAGCTCAAAATAAAGAAGAGCAACCACCAATTCCGGTTATACACGTCCAGGATTTGAGCTGCTTTTATGGTCGCCATAAAGCCGTTGAAGGCGTATACATAGACATCTACGAAAGACACGTCACCGCCATTATTGGCCCTTCTGGGTGCGGAAAATCCACGTTTCTGAAAACCCTCAATCGCATTGGCGAAATGGAGAGCAATCTCCGCATCCAAGGCAGGGTAGAGCTACTGGGCAAAAATATCTATGCAAAAGACACTAACCTTAACCAGCTTCGCCGTCAGGTTGGCATGATTTTCCAGCAGCCCAACCCCTTTGCCATGAGCATCTACGACAACGTAGCTTACGGCATCAGAACCGTCAGCCGCCCCAGCCGATCCGTCTTAGATGATGCAGTTGAGTCTGCCCTTCGCAGCGCAGCGCTATGGGATGAGGTCAAAGATAATCTCAACCAATCAGGTCTAGCGCTTTCTGGCGGACAGCAGCAGCGACTTTGTATTGCCCGTGCTTTGGCAGTAAACCCAAAAGTGCTGTTAATGGACGAACCCTGCTCAGCCCTAGACCCGATCGCCACCCTGAAAATTGAGGCGCTCATTCACGAGCTAAAAGAAAAACTCACCATCGTGATTGTGACCCACAACATGCAGCAGGCTTCGCGGATTTCTGGGTACACCGCCTTTTTTAGCACCGATGAGCATCGAATTGGGCAGCTCGTTGAGTTTGGCACGACCTCACAAATCTTTTTAGAGGCAGAGCAGCCCAGCACCAGAGATTACGTTGCAGGAAGGTTTGGATGAATTATTAAGCGCTATGAGGCAATTGTTGAATATGACGATGTGTTATGGGTTCTGAAGCTTCTATACTCTGGGTTTACCCTTGATCAAGAGATTTTGATGATTTCTGAGAACTTATGAATTATTCCGCTAGGCTGACCGCTCTTTTCGGTGTAGGTGTTGCGCTAGTGCAGATTCAATCGGCTCAAGCACTCACGAAGGTTGAAGTGAGCAAGGTAGCCCAAAGCGTTACGGTCATGATTCAGAACGCCCAAAACCCTCAAGATAGTGGGTCAGGCATCATCATTAAGCGCGATGGCGAGACTTATACTGTGCTGACGGCGAAGCATGTCGTGCAGCAGTCACCAGCCTATAAGGTGATGACCCCTGACAAAAAGCTGTATCCGATGGTTGAGGGTTTAGTTCAGCCGTTACCTGGGGTTGATCTGGCGCTGGTGCAGTTTAAGAGCATTGGGTCTTATGGCATTGCCAAAATGGGAGATTCTGCTCAAAGTCCATCGGGCAGCGCCAGTTTTGTGGCAGGGTTTCCAGGCACCACAGCAGTAAGGTCTGAGCCAGAGTATTATTTTACGTCTGGTGAGATTGCTGCCAACGGCAGTCGTCCTAATAAAGATGGGTATGCTTTGGCCTACAGTAACCCGACGCTACCCGGAATGAGTGGCGGACCTGTCCTCAATGAGCAAGGCGAACTCATTGGGATTCATGGACGGGCGGAACGCGCTGAGCGGCTCCAAAATTCTCGGTTTCGTGACGATATCGCGGTGCTTAAAACAGAATTTAACTACGCAATCCCCATTAATACGTTTTCGAGCCTTGCACCCCAAGCCAACCGATATCTGGGGTTGAAAACACCCAGCCCTTCAGTGCCTTCTGCACCCAAGGCAGATGACTTTTTTCTGCAAGCAAATGCCAAATATGAGAAAGGAAACTTGAAGGGGGCGATCGCAGACTATAGCCAAGCAATTCTTTTAAACCCACGCTATGCCAGCGCTTACGTCAGTCGTGGACTCGTGCGCAATGAGTTAGGCGATGAACAAGGGATGCTTTCTGACTTAGACCTTGCCATCAGCAGTAATACTCGTTCTGCACTGCCCTACAGTGTGCGCGGCGTGACTCGTTATAAGCAGGGAGACAAAAAAGGCGCGATCGCAGACTTAGAGCGAGCAATCCAGCTTGATTCAAAATATGCTCATGCCTATCTTGGTCGTGGATTTGTTCGGTATGAGATGGGCAATAAACAAGGGGCAATTTCAGATCTCAATCAGGCCGCAGAATTTTACAGATCCCAAGGTGATAAGAAGGCTTATCAACGTGTGCTTAAAAACCTACAGCAAATTAATAGACGCTAAAACCCATTGACTAGAGCGATCTCTGTCTCACTGAGGTATAGCTCCTTCTGTAAAGACTCAATAAAGTTCGGGTTGTTCACTCCTTTTTTCTTCTTTTTCCTTGGGCTAGGGTGCCCATACCCTAAACCATCTCGTCTACCACAATGCTGATTGCTCGTCAGCATACCGCTCAAGCGCAATGCTTGAAGCGGTATCACTGTCTTCAAAGCTGTTGTTCTTTTAGATGCTTTGTCTGGTCTCTATCTATCCATCGTGGGCTGTAGACGGAGCAATACTGCCTTTGGCACTGGCTGCGATGTATTGGTTCCGCCTGTATTAGCTTTAATAGGACGAGCAGGGCAGTATGGTCCTGATGCTCTGCCATCGTTTGGACAGCAAAAGCCGATGGGCGAATCTGGATGACACTGCGTTCCTTTAACCACGTCTGCAAATGCTGGGGTGGTTAGGCTGGCGCTACCAACGAAAAGGGCTAGGACTAAGGCTTTCATGGAATGTTCCTTTTGATGTAGTTTGTCCTTTTAGTATCGGAATTTACCCCGTGACGGGCAGTGACACAGACTCTCCAACGTTGGTGATTTTGCCACGCACTTCGAGTGATCGTAGACCCAAAATACATCTAAACCCTTGCTACTGTGATGACTCAGACAATTTTCTATATACCAACACCGCAAGTTGCGCACCGCCAATGGGCGCAACCCAATATAGCCAGTGATGTTGCCAGAGACCGCCAACTAAGGCAGGGCCAAGCGATCGCACCGGATTCATGCTTGCCCCAGTAATAGGCCCCATAAATGCCGCCTCTAGCGCTACCGTAAGGCCAATCGCAAGGCCAGCAAAGCCACAGGGTGCGCGTCGATCTAAGCCAGACCCTAAAATGACAAGCATCAAAATAAACGTCAGCACCGTTTCGAGCATCAACGACTGCTGCCAGTTGCCATTTAGCGGCAGCGTTGCCCCCAGGTTGGCGATGTTGCCCAGGGAAAATCTTAGGAAAGCAGACGCACTAATCGCCCCCAATACCTGAGCAATAAGATATACAACCACCTTCTGCCCAGGGAAAACACCGCTTCTCCAAAACGCCAGCGTGACAGCAGGGTTAAAGTGGGCACCGCTCATGTGTCCTAGTGTGTAAATTAACGCAGCCACCACTGCCCCAAAGACAAAGCTAATGCCGAGATGCGTCACTGCACCATCGCTAAGTTGGTTCACCATCACCGCCCCTGTCCCTGCAAAAACCAAAATAAAGGTGCCAATTCCTTCTGCGATCGCAGCGGGAGAGAAGAGATGATTCAGCCCCAAAATGGTAGCGCGAGGGCTAGAGAAGCTGCGTTTTTTCATGGTTTAAGGTTTTTATGAGCGCTTCTACCCGCGTTTTAACTTCATCTCGCACCCTCGGGAAAATTTCGGGCTGCTCGGCAGGGTCATCAAGCTGCCAGTCTTCAAAAATTTCTTGCAAAACCCACTCGGCTGGAAGGTTTACCCCGCAGCCGCAGAGCGAAATCACAACATCGAAATCTGCGGGGCTAAAGTCACTGAGGGGTTTAGAGGTTTGGTCGCGAATATCAATGCCGACTGCATCCATTGCGACGATCGCCCCCGGGTTTATCTGACTCGCTTCTAACCCAGAACTCGTAATAGCAACCTTTCCTTCAGCGAAGACTTTAGCAAACCCTTCAGCCATTTGAGAACGGGCTGAATTCTTCTTGCACACAAACATCACGCGCTTCATAGAGTTTCCTTTAAGTTACTTTCCTTTGTGTTGCACAACCTCTATCTAAAGAGCTTTTTAGGCGATTTCTCGCATCTGTTTAGCAGCTTCAGCCTTACGTTCGCTATGGCGATCGCATAGGTAATCCACCTTGTCCCGCAGCAGCAGGGTGAACTTGTAGAGTTCTTCCATCACGTCGATGACGCGATCGCGGTAATCCGAATCCTTCATGGTGCCGTCCTCGTTGAACTCTTGATACGCCTTCGCCACCGAAGACTGATTGGGAATGGTAAACATCCGCATCCAGCGCCCCAGCAATCGCAGCGTGTTTACCGCATTAAAAGACTGCGACCCGCCGCTGACCTGCATCACCGCCAAGGTTCTGCCTTGGGTGGGTCGAACCGCCCCAATGCTCAACGGAATCCAGTCGATTTGGTTTTTCATGATGCCCGAAACCTGTCCATGCAGTTCTGGGCTTGACCACACCTGACCTTCTGACCATTGACTCAATTCCCTTAATTCCTGCACTTTGGGATGGGTATCGGGCACGCTGCCATAAATGGGCAGCTCACGCGGATCGAAAAACCGTACTTCTGCCCCAAATCCCTCAATAATGCGCGCAGCTTCTTCCGCCAGTAAGCGACTGTAAGATCGCTCTCGCAAAGAACCGTATAAAAACAAAATTCTGGGGGGATGGTCAACATTACTCATGAGCATTTGAAAGCCTGTCAATATATTGACACTCATCAATATTGAGAGCTGTCAATATATTGCAGCTTATATCGAGAGCTGTCAATATATGAGTTATGAGCAATACATTAATACCCTGTTGCCCACCTCTGATTCTTCAGCACCTTAGCCCCATTGACGCCGAGCAGCTTGCGTCGATGTTTCGGGTGCTAGGCGATCCGTCTCGGCTGCAATTACTGAGCCTCATTACCGCCCAGCCCTCAGGAGCCGCTTGTGTTTGCGAACTAATTGAGCCACTGGGTCTATCGCAGCCGACGGTAAGCCATCACCTCAAAGTGCTGTTTGATGCAGGTTTTCTGACAAAAGAGCGGCGAGGAACCTGGATGTACTACCGCGTCGTACCGCAGACGCTACAGGCTTTGTATTCGACCCTACAGCCGCCCGCTGTGGGAGCTGAAGCTGTTGTGATTCGATAGGTTGCA
>JAGVDA010000157.1 GCA_020058975.1 Thermosynechococcus sp. WC_1
ACCTTATCTAAGGCCACTTCTTGGGCAACGTATCCTAAAAGCTGCCGTGCTACCTTAGGCTGCGCGACCACAGAAACCCCAGACACTTCAACCCTGCCTGCATCAGGAGCCGCCAAAGTACAGATGCACCTTAAGGTCGTCGTTTTTCCGGCACCGTTGGGGCCTAACAGACCAAAAATTTCTCCAGGCTCGACCTGGAAAGACACACTTTTGACCGCCTCGGTTGTGCCATAGCGTTTCTGTAACTGCTCAACGAGTACAGCGGGAGCCATAGACAGTCCATCTCAATAAATCTCAACATCTCTATTCTAAAGAGCTGAGGAGAATTCTGAACGCACCCTTTGCACAGATTCATTTAAGGTCAGCGTTAAGCAGCCCGATCCGTCGCCTGCAATGCCTCTGATTGGCGCACTTCTGAAGTTTGTTCGCGTAAAAGCTCTTCTAGCTGCTGCTTTTCTTCTAGCAGCAGCACATTGCTCGATAGCTCTGAAGTTTCCTCCGCATGACGATCAAACCGAATGCCGATTAGCAAGTCGTATAAAAAGCTGCCAATGTTTTTACGGTTAAAAATATCGAGGGTTTGGGGGCTACCCTTTGCGTCTAAGAGCGGCTTGACGGCATAGTAGGCCGGCTGCACTTTATACCAAGGCACAGAAGGCCACAGATGATGAATCAGGTGATAGTTTTGACCCAAAATCAAAACATTAAGCCAAGCACTTGGGTACACTCGCGCATTTTTCCAGCGATCGCGCTCTTGGAAGTCACGGTGAGGCAAGTAATCAAAAAACAAACCGAGTGCCACACCCACCACCAAGGCAGGGGTAAACCAATAGTTCATGATGTAGCCAAGCTGCCCGTGGGCAGCAGCAAACCAGACCACGCTCACCATAAAGAGACGGCTCAAAAACCACTCCAGCAGCTCAAACTTACGCCACAGCTTTCGCTGAAAGAAAAATAGCTCGTGGTAAAAGAATCGAGGGGCAATTAGCCATAAAGGGCCGCAGGTTGAAACAAAGTGGTCAGGGTCGTTTTTGGGGTCATTGACGTTGGCGTGGTGCTGCATATGCACCCGCGTAAAAACCGGAAACGCAAACCCTAGAATTAAGGCGCTAATGTGCCCCATTGCCCCATTGACAATGCGATTGCCGTGGGCAACATTATGAGACGCATCGTGAATGACCGTACCCGCTAAATGGAGTGACAACACGTTGAGCATAAAGACAACGCTACCAGGCCAATCTCCTAGAAAATACCCCAGCGTTGACCCTACGATGAGGGCAACGGACGCCAACAGCATGAGCAATGTCGGGTTAAACGCCCCTGGAGGCCCTAAGAATTCATACGGAACCGTCCGGGGATGAACTTCACCTAGCATTAACCAACAATCCTTGCTGAGTCGCCATTATTCTCTGGGTAGTATACGACAGACTCTGGCCTAAATTAAAGTTTTGTGACGAATTTACGAGATTATCTGCGGGTTTTCTCATGAAGGCGTTTTGCGTTAAGAGATGGAAATTATCGACAAAAGCTATGTTTGACTGCTGTTTAAGCGAATTTAATGACAAAAAATGCTGTTTTTAAGCGATGCGCTCTTTTCAGGAACTTTGTCATTGGCATGAATGTCTTTAAATCTTCAGTCTTTAGTGCATACAAGGAAAGGTTCTATGGACAACGTTGGGACGCACCATCAGAAGGTTAACGCAGATTTTCGACTCCTGTGTTCTGTTGGGCTGGCGGGTGTAGTGGCGATCGCCTCTTCTAGCGGCTGGGTGAGCCGAGCAGACACTTACTCCAGCTCTAGTTTGCCCAAGGTTAAGTCCGAAGCGACTGTTCCCGAACGTTCTTCTAATGCCAGTGGCAGCTCAAATTCAAAGCCTTCCGCAACGGTCAATAGCGTTGCTAATACTTCTAGAAACGGAAGCACCACAACCGCAGACGCATCAACGCGCTTCTTTTGTCAGATTTGGAACGGACAGTACACCGTTATGTACAGCCCTGAGAATCGCTCCGGCGAGGTATTTCCTTGGGCAGTTCCCAAAGACTTATCCAACGGGTGGGTCGCAGAAAAGCGATGCAACGAAATTAGCCGTCGCCTTGAAGAATATCGTCCCGATGGGCTGAATGAGCTAAGTACCGGCACTGAAAATGGCTACAACATCGTCTGCGCCACAACGCAGTCTAACTCAGCATGTCGAATTGTCTTTACCGTCCCACCCGGACAAGATCCGCTTGTGACCCGAAATTCTGTCTTCCAAAATCTGACGGTTGCCGATGGTGGCACCATGACTCAGGGGGTTAATACCTACGTCAGCACTGGCAATAACAACCTCAACTTAACGGATAACCTCGTGAACCTAGGGTTATCGGTATTGGGCAACAACTCAGCCTGGAGAAGCAGCTACGCGGATCGGGATATTAATCTTAAGCCGTATCTGTCGCCTGCTGATGGCGGTACGGGTAGGGGCTTAACCAACGGGGTACGCCTTCAAAAGGGACTCCGTCTAAATCCCAGTAACTTCCGTTAAGGATTACATTTCTAATCTAATCCGTCTGTAGGGGCAGGTTTAGCCAAAACCGTGGGGCGTATGTCTTATACATTTTGGCAAAACCTGCCCTAATTTTTTAGCCATTATTCAATATTCAATCTACGGATTTGAGGTCGCTTTAGGACGAAACAGCTTAGCGATGCCATTCACCAGCGTAGGTCGTGGCAAAAACCGAGAGGCATTGACCATAATTTGATTGCCAATGCCGCCAGTGACAACATTAGATTGCTTTTGCTCTAATGCCTGAAGCGCTTCTTGTACCACCACTGGCGCTGGCACAAGACTTTGACCCCCACTGGCTAACGTTTGGGGGAAGTCCGCCGCTTCAAAAAAGCTAGATTCAGTTGGTCCTGGACAAACCGCCATGACGTGAACGCCTTTGTCTTGATTTTCTGCCCAGAGCGCTTCGCTAAAGCTCAGCACAAATGCCTTGGTTGCGGCGTAAATGGAAAGATAGGGCATGGGCTGAAACCCAGCAATGGAAGCAATGTTTAAGATGCTGCCCGATTTGCGCTGCTGCATTTGGGGCAGAAAGTGATGGGTTAAATCGACCAATGCCCCGATATTGAGCTGAATCATGTCGAGCTGCTTTTGACGGGGGCGATCGCAAAATGCACCATAGTCTCCAAACCCTGCATTGTTAATGAGCAGGTCAATTTCTACACCCAAGCTTTTTACGGTCTCAAATACAGCGGCTGCGGCCTCTGGCTTTGTTAAATCCTGCACAATGACATCGGCTCGAATACCGTGCTTGCTTTCGAGCGTATCTGCCAACTGCTGAAGCCGATCTTCAGAACGGGCCACCAGAACCACATTCATTCCACGTTGCGCTAGCACTTCTGCAAAAGCTGCGCCAATGCCAGAAGAAGCCCCAGTGATTAGTGCCGTACCCATATCGTCGGTTTCCCTGCTCTATTTCTTAGTAAATTTTATTCTTAGCAAATCTTAACACTTGCTCAAAAGATTGATTGTTGGATCGGGCAGGGTTGCTCACGCCAGCAAAATTGAGGTGTTAGGGTTAAAGGTATATAGGTCAAGCAGTTAAGTTAAAAATGGATGTGTTGCGTCGATTTTTCCAGCTTTCAGTCACTAACATTCTTGCAAATCTGTTAGTGCCCCTAGCCGGACTCATAGATATTGCTTTTTTGGGGCACCTCAGCGAAATTCGCCATCTGGCTGGCGTGGCGCTTGCCACCGTTTTGTTTAACTACCTTTATTGGACCTTCGGCTTTTTGCGCATGGGCACCACTGGCATGACGGCTCAAGCAATGGGTCGTCAGGATGGGGATGCGGCGCTACTGGTGGGTCTACGCAATGGCGTAATTGCCCTTGCCCTAGGGACTACCATTCTCTTGTTTCAGCATCCGTTAAAGATGGCTGGGTTTGCGCTGCTGAGTGCGACACCAGAGGTAAAGGCAGCGGGTCAAGCCTTTTACGATGCGCTGATTTGGGGGGCACCTGCCACGCTGCTTAATTTTGTGGTGTTGGGATGGTTTTTGGGACGATCGCAAAGTAGCCGCGTGCTGGTGTTATCTGCGATGAGTAATTTGGCTAACGTAGGTCTTGACTACCTGTTTATTGTGCGGTGGGGCAAAGAAAGTGCTGGGGCTGGGGCGGCAACGGCGCTTAGTCAACTGTTAATGCTCATTACCGGACTTTGGCTGGTCAGCCGTGAAGTTAGCATTGCCCAAGTGCAGCGGTTAACCCATCAATTGCTAAACCCGACTGCCCTTAAAGCTGCCGTGATGCTCAACGGAGAACTGGTGCTTCGCACCTTTGCGCTGATTACAACCTTTGCGGTGTTTACCAATCTCAGCTCAAAAATGGGATCTGAGATTCTGGCGACCAATGCGGTTTTGCTACAGGTCGTAACCTTAGCGGCCTATTTTATTGACGGACTGGCCTTTGCAACAGAAAGCTTAGCAGGAATGCTCAGCGCTCAAGGGAACCTCCAGCAGTTGAGGCTGCTGCTGCGGGTTGCACTGGCAACTAGCCTCAGCTTAGGGCTTTTGATTGGGCTATCTTTTACCCTGGCACCCACGGCACTATTTCAGCTTTTGACCAACCACCGCGAAATCTTAGACCGCCTTGGAGACTTTACGCCTTGGCTCTTGCCTGTGCTGGGCTTTGGCTCCATTGCCTACCTCCTCGATGGCTACTTTCTCGGGTTAACAGCAGGGCGACTGCTGCGCCGCTCGGCAGTTATTGCGGCGTTGGTCGGCTTTATGCCCATGGCGATCTCCGCCCAATATTTCCGTAGCGCCCATTTACTGTGGCTTGCATTAGCACTGTTCATGATGGTGAGAGCCGTGACGCTAGGGATTAACGTTCCACAAACACTTCAAGAACCATCACTACCCCATTCTTAGGAATGAGAACAAAATAACACCCAAATTCTGTAGGGTCAGTTTTCAAGCATGACTTTCACCCACTTGGGTAAACTCGTGATCGCCAAAAATAGCGGACGCATGGCGATAAAACTTAAACTCCAGCAGATTAGAAAACGGATCTTCTAGAAAAAAGGTGCGATGCTCAAGTTGAAGCCCCGCAAAGCGAAGTTTGGGATGGGTATAAAATTTCAGATCCTGACCCTGAGCGCGTTCTAGTAGAGCTTCCCAGTCGGCTTCTACCTCAAAGACAAGGCCAAAATGACGAGGATAGATACCCTTTTGAGGCGAGATCGGCTCGTGGGTAACGTGAGCCACAAGCTGATGACCGTAGAGATTGAGAATGACAGAGCTATCGTTTTCTCGACCCACCCCACAGCCGAGACAGTCTGCATAGTACGCTTTAGTCTGGGCAATATCTGTGACAGGAAACGCCAGGTGAAATAGAATCGAACCTGTCCCCTGAGACGTTTTAGAGTCCATGTGGCACATCCCTCTGTTGGATTATTGAGCGTATGGCAGATTTTATCTATCGTATCCACACCTGGAATCCTTGGCTGGTGGGTGCGCTCCTCAACCTAGGGTTAGGACTTGTTACTTGGCCCATTATCAAAAAATTGCTAACCCCTGCCGGATTGTTTCACGCCTGGATTTTGGGGGTAATTGTATGGGCAACCCTCAACTGGCAGGGCTATGCCGTGGTGGTCTTTTACTTTTTGGTTGGCTCTGCTGTCACCAAGGTCGGGATGGCTCAAAAAGAAGCCGCTGGCATTGCCGAAAAGCGCTCTGGGGCACGCGGCCCCGAAAACGTGTGGGGTTCGGCTTTAGTTGCGACACTCTGCGCGTTAGGGACGCTGGTGTTAGACCCGACGCTACATTTTTTACTGACCTTGGGCTATGTCGCCAGCTTTAGCACCAAGCTCTCGGATACCGCCGCCAGCGAAATTGGCAAAGCCTACGGCAAGCACACCTTTCTAATTACCACTCTCAAACCTGTTCCGCGTGGAACTGAAGGCGCTGTCAGTCTGGAGGGGACGTTGGCTGGGGTGGTTGGCTCCGTGGCGATCGCCCTCATTGCCGTTCTCGTAGGCTTAATCTCCCCTCTCGACATCAGCATTTGCGTGGCGGCGGCATTTATTGCCACCAACCTAGAGAGCGTGATTGGTGCCACCCTTCAGCATCGGTTCAATTGGCTCACCAATGAACTGGTGAACGTCATCAATACGCTGATTGGGGCGATCGCAGCCATTAGCATGGGCTGGCTCCTCAATACCCTGTGAAATAAGTTTATAAAAGGTTACAATGGCAAGCGTTTGTCATCCTGCATTTGACGCTTCGTGACATAGCTGAGGCGTAACCCGTACCAGACGGGGTGCAGGAACTGCTGTTGCGTCAAATCGGAATCTGCGTGCATTCAAATACTGTTCTTAACCCGTCTGTCCTTTCGGACTCTGCCTCTCGTAAAGGGGAACTACCCTTTACCCTTCAAGACCTTAGAAATGCTATTCCTGCTCACTGCTTTGAGCCTTCTACCTTTCGGTCTTTAGCCTATTTCTTTCTAGACCTTGGCCTCATCGCCGGACTCTATGCGATCGCCGCCTATCTAGACTCTTGGCTGTTCTACCCTATTTTTTGGATCATGCAGGGCACCCTGTTTTGGTCTTTGTTTGTGGTAGGACATGACTGCGGACATCGCTCTTTTTCTAAGTACAAATGGCTCAATGACCTTGTAGGGCATCTGTCCCACACACCTATCCTCGTGCCTTTCCACGGCTGGCGGATTAGTCATCGCACTCATCACGCTAATACGGGCAACATTGATACCGACGAAAGCTGGTATCCAGTCCCAGAAGCCACTTACAACAGAATGTCCTGGGCCGAAAAACTAGGGCGATTTTATTTGCCCCTGGTGGCCTATCCTATCTATTTGTTCCGGCGATCGCCTGATCGTAAAGGCTCCCACTTTCACCCAGGAAGTGACCTATTCAAGCCGTCTGAAAAGTGGGATGTGCTGACCAGCTCCTTCCTCTACTTTTCAATGATTGGATTTTTAGCGTACCTAGGCTTTCAGTTTGGCTTTGTGTTTCTGCTGAAGTTTTACCTCATGCCCTACCTCGTCTTTGTGGTATGGCTAGATTTGGTCACATTTCTGCACCACACCGAGTCAGACATCCCCTGGTATCGCGGCAATGACTGGTACTTTTTGAAAGGGGCGCTCTCGACCATTGATCGAGACTATGGCTTCATCAACTCAATCCATCACGACATTGGCACCCACGTTGCGCATCATATTTTTCTAAATATGCCGCACTATCGCCTTAAGGAAGCCACAGAAGCCATCAAGCCAATCTTGGGTGACTACTATCGAAAGTCAACCGAGCCAATCTGGAAAAGCTTCGTGAAGTCTTACTGGGCCTGTCACTTTGTCGCCGACCAAGGTTCTAAGGTTTATTACCAGTCTCCGACGAATGTTCAAGCCCAGTCTCAAACGAACGGGTGAAGACCACCTATTCGTTCGGGTAAGGTAGCAGCTATCCATCAAAAAAAGCGGCGTCGATAGTTTCGACGCCGCTTTTTTTATCCATGAGGGGCTGGCGCAATGGGTAAAATGAGGCGGCTCATGGCGCGTCCATCTTCTAACTGCGCCAATTCAAGTTGACCGCCCAAGCGCTCTACTAAAGACTGACAAACCTTAAAGTGCCGTCCCGGAAGCGTTTCTAAAATGGATGCGGCAAGCGGGAACTGAGGGCTTGGATGCTGAATGGCATGAACAAGCAGCGGGTTCAGACGACCATTATCAGTGATGGAAATTTCAACCCATTGCTCTGGCAGAGCGCGACACCAAATATCAATGCGATCGCCTGCTTTAGAACGGTAACAGGCTGCCAGCAAAAGCTCTACCAGCATTAGCTCTACTTTTCGAGCTGGAACACATAAAGAAACGTTAGGGGTTAGATTATGGACTTGAGTCCATAACTGTCGTGTGCGTGCTACTTCTTCAATGCGCTCTAGCGTTCGCCGAAATAGTGTCGCGACTGGAATTGTCTCTGGATCTAACTGAAGATCCCAAACTTCACCTTTCAAAATTGTCTCCAGGCTACTGAGGGCGCTGTACAGGGTTCCAACCGAGTTACCGCCACGATTACGAGAGCCACTCTGGCTTGCAGCCAAAACCTTCTCAGAAAAAACGGACTGGAACTTAGACATCTGCTCTGTCCAAAGTTTAGAGACGTACTCAAGGTGCCGCTGTTTATACCAGTTCAAACATTCCAGCGTGGCCTGCTTTTGATTGAGGCGCTCCAATAGGCAGTGAGAGCGATGATGCGCCGTCAATTCTCGCGTCAAAAGCTGGATACCCTCGCGCTTGAGATCCGTCCAATACTGACGGCGGCTATCTAAAATCAGCACCATTCCTAAGCAAGGATCCTCTGGATAAATCTTGAGCGGCACTGCCAGCACATCGACGCGACCCATTCCGTTGAGCCAGCCGCTATTCTCAATGGATAATTCTTCAAGCGAACCTTGCTCTGTCCAAAGGTGAGGGAAAGCAGCAGCAGTCTGCGAAGTTATATCTGTCAATTGAGCATCCGTTGATTGAGCGTCTGCCGTCTGAGCAAGAATCCGTCGCAAAAACCCGTCCGTTTGCCATAAGACTGGCGCTTGCTGATCGACTTGAACCTTAGAGTGATTGATTAATGCCGCAACTGACCCTTCCGGCTGATCGGGCGACCAGCGCAAAATGATCACACACTCTACCGCCAAGAGCGTATGGAGTGCCTCGGCTGTCGCCATAAACAGTGCATCCCCCGCAGGCGTAAGCTGTACAGCCTGAAGCCCTTGGTTGAGGGCAGACAAAAACTGCACCTGAAGCGCGTCTTGCTGCCACTGATCTCGCTGGCTCAGGGCTTGGCCTAGCTGTTCTGCTATGGCTGCAACCGCCCCCATATCTTGCGGTGTCCAGGTGCGAGACAGCTCAGTGGCCAACAGTAAAAATGACCCTAGGTTTGCAGCTTTAGCGCTGGGGTCAAGCTTGAGCAACAGTAAAGATTGAACCCCTCGATCCATGAGGGGCTGTCGCCAAGTCATAAGCCTCAGGTCTTCTGTCAATGACTGAACCGCAATTGGGCCAGTCATTCGCGCCAACATTTTGGCATCTACAGCGCTCAGATCTGGCAGACGGTCTGCTAAAGGCTGATGCTTCTTTTTGTAAAAAAACTGAGCGCGACACCTAAAATCTTGACGCTCTGGGTGATGGGTGATCACCGCTGCCCAGCGAACCGAAAACTGAACGCCAATTTGCTCTAAACACTGTATTAGGGTCTGATTCCACGGCTCGGCATCGCTGTAGGTATCTTTAAGGACGCTCAGCAGTCCATTAAGGCCAAACTGCTCACCCTTTTTAGAGGCTACTGTCTCCCCAAGGCTATCCTTTTTGCCCTGTACCATAAGCTGCGCCATGAGCTGAAGAGACTGCCGATCTGCATCAGTCCAAAGGCGAGGGTTATTTTCTTCAACAGCCAAAACTGCAATCAGCCGACCTCGGTCTAAAATGGGCGCACTTAGCCACGCTCGAGTTCGCGTCATGGTCATCAGACGTGTGGGAGCTTGGTTGCTGTTAACTAACCCCTGGATATCGGCGATCGCCACGGTTTGATTTTGCAAACTGCTTTGATAAAACGACGCAATATCCTGAAGCGGAATTTCAAGCTTAGGCGGCGGCACTTTAGAGGCTGATCGACGGGGCGGTGGGCCAGTATAGAGGTCGTGGAGACGACAGGTTTGTGTCTCAGGATTAAACCAGTACAGACAGCTTCGTGCAGGCTCAATGGCTTGGTGGACTTGTCCTAAGACAAGCTGGAGCCGTTCTTCAAAGGTATCTGCAGCTAAAATTTGAGCCAGAATGTCTACAGAAGGCTGATACGGTTGATCGGTTGGCAGCGAGCCGCTGGTGCCCAATGATAGCTGGTGTAATTCTGCACCCAAGGTCGAGGCCAACATTTTTAGCTCGAGCATTTCCTCAGGTCGAGGATGACCACCCCATAGGGTTGTTCCCACCAAGATTAAGCCAAGAGACTGATGCCGATACCGAATAGGCAAAATGATAGTGCCCTGAATATTTTGGCGTTGGGCGATCGTTTGCCAATCGCCAACGCGCTGCTCTTGCTTTAGACTCGGAATTTCTTGAAGATTGCCCGTTAGCAAAACCTGATCAAACAGGTCTCCTGGCAGCACAGGCTGCTTGCGGCGCAATACAGCAGCGTCTCGATCCGTCGGAAAAATCCCGTTAATGCCGCTTAGAGCATGACTTTGTGGCTCGTACTGAGCAATCCAGATCAAATCAAACTGGAACCACTCCCGCAAAAAATTCAGCAAAACGCCACCCATTCCCTCGATGGCTTCTTGCTTTTGAAGCTCCCTGAGATATTGGTAAAACGCAAGCTGTCGTTTTTCGTATTCGGTTCTCGCGGATGATTGTTGCATTCCCTTTCGCTGATGAGAAACCTAAAAAGACAGGAATGGTCAGGTGCATAACTCAGAATTAGAGCAATGCAGATTTAGGCTAGACAGGCTCTACCATCACAGCACCTTTGAGATCGAGTTGGAGTGGGTCAACTTGAGCCGTTACGCCTAAACTCTGCCATGTTGAGCGCATCTGCGCCGCCGCAATAGCAGCAACATCAGGCGAACTTAAGGCGAGTAGGGTTGGCCCTGCCCCACTAATCACAAGTCCATCAGCCCCAGCGTTAAGGGCTGCTGCTTGAACCTCAGGAAACCCTGAAATTAAAGCAGTCCGAAACGGCTGATGGAGACGGTCGTGCAGTGCATCCCGAATCCACTGCTTATGCCCTGTCTCTAAACCTTTTATTAGTAAGCCCAAATGAGCCATGTTAAAGATCGCGTCGGCGTAAGAACATTGCCCAGGTAAGACCGCCCGTGCAGCTTCGGTAGACAGCTCAAAATCTGGAATGGCGACAATGGGCACAATCTCTGGCAACCACTGAATCGGGCACAGCGTCCAGGTTTGCGTAGCAGGGCTACGGGCAGCAAGCTGGCAACCGCCCAGTAAGGCAGGTGCAACGTTATCGGGGTGCCCTTCGAGGGCGATCGCCAATTCCAAAAGCTGCGCTTCACTCAATATATTTCCGGCAAGGGCATTGGCTCCCATTAGCCCGCCTACAATCGCCGTCGCCGAACTGCCTAACCCGCGTGCGAGGGGAACCCCCAGGCTAATTTTGAGGTGAATGCTAGGAATGGGGCGCTGAACCTTCTCATAAAAAGCGCAGAACGCTTTGTAAGCCAGATTTCGAGCGTCTGTCTGAACGCGCGCTGCTTCAACACCCTCAACCGTAATCGACAGGGTTGGGTTGCTGCCGTCTGCACCGAAATTTGAGAGTGCGGTAAATTGAAAGTGGTTATAGAGCGTTAACGCAGCGCCTAAGCAGTCAAACCCAGGGCCAATATTGGCAGTGGTGGCTGGCACCTGGACACGGATTGATAAAGGGGTAGACATAACACTCATCTGCTCTTGGAACGCTCCAAAATTCATCCTGACATAAATTGTTGATTCGTTCGTGTTCTCCTTGGCGGGGTTGATTCTCAATGGATTTAGTGGAAAGCGTCAAAATGGCGACGGCAACCCTCACGGGAAACCGCCTGCGGAGTGCGCTGACGATGCTGGGAATGATTATTGGCAATGCCTCCGTCGTGGCAATGATTGGTATTGGCGAAGGTGCCCAGCGCTTTGCCGCAGATCAGTTTAAGTCTCTCGGCCCTAACGTTCTGTTTATCGTGCCAGGCAACGACAACGCTCGCAACCGCACTCTAAATATCCCTAAAACGCTAGTCTTGGGTGATGCAAAGGCGATCGCCGAGCAGGTTCCCTCTATTAACGATGTGGCACCTCAGCTCCAAAACCAAGCGCCTGTGGTCTACGGCAATAAGCGCAAATCGACCCTGGTGATTGGTACCACCGAGCGCTTTGCCATTGTGAGAGATTACAACGTGGCGCGCGGTCGATTTATTACGCAGCAGGAGGTACAGCGGGGCACTCCTGTGGCGGTGATTGGGTCTAAACTCGCTGAAACTCTATTTGGGACAAAAAATCCTCTAGGGGAGAGAGTTCGCGTCAGGGGGCTGTCGTTTAAGATTATTGGCCTGCTGGCTTCTAAGGGTTCATTTTTAGGCAATAACCAAGACGATGTGCTGCTGGTTCCTCTTTCTACCCTATCGAGTCGGCTCACAGGGCGCACCTCCCCCTATGGGGTTGAAGTCACATTTATTTCAGTTTCGGCAAAAGATAAGTCCCAGATGGCGGCGGCTAAAACCCAAATTACCAACCTGCTGCGGCTCCGGCACAAAATTGTGACCGAAGATGACTTTACCGTGCGCTCTCAAGATGAAGCCCTCAGCATTATTGGAGCCGTGACGGGGGCGCTGACTATCATGCTGGTGGCGATCGCCGGAATCTCGCTCCTGGTCGGCGGCATTGGCATCATGAACATCATGCTGGTATCGGTGACAGAACGCACCCAAGAAATTGGCTTACGAAAGGCGATCGGGGCAACCCAGTCAGATATTTTGATTCAGTTTTTGATTGAGTCGATCATTTTATCGGCAGCGGGCGGCATTATCGGCATTATGATTGGGGCGGGAACCGTCGTTATGGTGGGGGTTCTAACGCCCCTCAAGAGCAGCGTGTCGATGCCTGCGATCGCCTTAGCCGTATCGGTTTCTGGCGGCATTGGCGTCTTTTTTGGGGTGGTGCCTGCCCAACGCGCAGCTCGTTTAGACCCCATTGTCGCCCTACGCAGTAACTAGGATTGTGAATCTATGCCATCGGATAACTCTCATAGTGCAGTAAGTCACAAAGCAGCGGTCATTATTCGCCTAGAAGGGGTCAATAAAGTCTATGGGCTGGGTGAAACCACCGTTAACGCCCTCAGAGACGTTAATCTCACCGTCAATGCAGGGGAATACTGCGCCATTATGGGCGCGTCTGGCTCTGGCAAATCCACCATGATGAATATGATTGGCTGTCTAGATCGCCCGACCACAGGTCATTACTACCTAGACGGCGAAGCGGTTGCAGAAATGGATGATTCGCAGCTTGCCCATGTCCGCAATCGCAAAATTGGGTTTGTGTTTCAGCAGTTTCATCTGCTATCTCAGGTGAGCGCCCTAGAAAACGTGATGCTGCCAATGATTTATGCCAATGTACCTGCCGCTGAGCGAAAAGAACGGGCGATCGCCGCGTTACAGCAGGTGGGATTGGGCGATCGCCTCAATAATCGTCCCAACCAGCTATCTGGGGGGCAGCAGCAGCGGGTTGCCATTGCGCGGGCGATCGTGAACCGTCCTGTGCTGCTATTAGCCGATGAGCCGACTGGGGCACTCGATTCTAAAACTACCCAAGAAATTTTAGAGATTTTTGGGAACCTTAATACAAAAGGGATGACTGTTGTAATGGTGACGCACGAAGCCGAAGTAGCTCGCTGTACCCGCCGCGTAATCTGGTTTCGGGATGGGCAGGTAATTCATGAAAACCTGAAGCCCGAAGACCTCATGCAGGCGACGTTTTGAGGATATTTTCTAAAACCCGATCAGCCTAAAGCCTTGGACTGGGTATGCGATACTCATCATTGAGATATCGCCGTTCTATTGAGCGATTCCGTTAGATTTCATCCATTTCGCCTCTGTTGTCAATATTGTCTATGTCAACTTCTGAGTCAATCCCTGAATTTCAGCCTCCAGGCAGTGGCAATGGCTACCGTGCCTTGATGCAAAACCGTCCCTTTGTGATTCTGTGGATAGGCCAGATTGTTTCACAAATTGCCGACAAGATTTTCTTTGTCCTGCTGATTGATTTGGTGATTCACTACATTACGCCAGACTTTCCAGAAAACACCGCGAAGGCATCCGTCATGATGGCGAATACCCTGCCGGCAGTCTTTCTGGGGTTTGCCGCCGGCATTTTTGTAGATCGTTGGTCGAAAAAGCAAATTCTGTGGGCGAGTAATCTCGGGCGCGGAATAATGACCTTTATGATTCCGCTTTGTCCAAAGCAGCTATTGTTTCTATTGCTTATTGCCCTAGGGGAATCTATCCTGACGCAGTTTTTTGCCCCTGCCGAGCAGGCAACCATTGCAGTTGTAGTCGAGCGGAAGCTGCTCATGCCTGCCAATGCCCTCTTTAGCACCACCATGATCGGTTCGTTTGTGGTCGGTTTTGCGGTTTGTCCGGTTTTGCTGGGCTGGGCAAACGGCTGGGGCGGAACCTATGGCGGTGCATTTTTAGTGGGTGGTCTTTATATTGCTGCGGCTGTTGTGTTGGCCTTTCTCCCCATCAAAGACGATAAGCCCGTGGATGCTGAACCACAGCATCCCTGGAAAGAATTTAAACAGGGGCTGAGGTATATTCAGAAAAATCGCCTTTTGAGCAACGCGATGGTGCAGCTTGCCATTTTGTACAGTGTTTTAGCTGCGCTCATTGCCCTTGCGCCAGGATTTTTAAAGACGATTAATGAGAATCAACGAGAGTTCAGCTTTATTCTTTCCTGTGCAGGGGTTGGGCTGATCTTGGGCGCGGCGCTGTTGGGGCAGTGGGGCGATCGCCTCAATCACTGGCCACTCCCGCTCATCGGGTTCTTGAGTATGGGTTTTGTTTTAATCAGTTTTTTCTTTGTCACCCAGCTATGGCTAATTTTGCTACTGAGCGTACTGTTGGGTTGGGGCGCTGCCTTTGTGGGGGTGCCCATGCAGACCCTCATTCAAACCCAAACGCTGCCAGATATGCGCGGCAAGGTGTTTGGGGTACAAAATAACGTCATTAATATTGCCCTGAGTCTACCCTTGGCGATCGCCGCACTTTTGGCAGACGCAACTTCTTCGGTTCGCGGGGTTCTGCTCGCCATTGGCATCCTCGTTTGCACCATCGGCCTGTGGTCATGGCGCAGGACGCGGCAGGTTCTCCGCGAAGAAGCCTATCCAGATCTTTGACCACACTTCAAGGGCTGTAACATTTAGACAATCCATGTCAGGGAGTGCCTAAATTTCTCGACAGACCCTGTATAAAACACTACACTTAGAATCTGTCCCTAAGGTCTGAGCAAAAATTTAGGCATTTGCACTGTATACCTTGACCCTACGCGCCTTTAGATTATTTTGCTTGACTTAAAACTTTCAAATTCACGATTGGCTGGAGAGGTTTTGACCGTGCGTGCAACCGGAGCATTCGCCCTTCTTGATAGTTTAAAGCGCCACGGCGTTGAGCATATTTTTGGCTATCCCGGCGGTGCAATTCTGCCCATCTACGATGAAATTTATCGAGCAGAAGAACGGGGCGATATCCATCACATTTTGGTACGTCACGAACAGGGTGCAGCCCATGCCGCAGACGGCTACGCCAGAGCAACGGGTAAAGTAGGGGTCTGTTTTGCCACCTCAGGACCTGGCGCAACCAACCTTGTGACGGGCATTGCCACAGCTCACATGGATTCCATTCCCATGGTGGTCATTACGGGGCAAGTGCCCAGCAACGTGATTGGCAGTGATGCCTTCCAAGAAACCGACATTTTTGGCATTACGCTGCCGGTTGTTAAGCACTCCTATGTGGTGCGTGACCCCCAAGATATTGCCCGAATTGTTGCAGAAGCCTTTCATATTGCGGGCACGGGTCGTCCAGGGCCTGTCTTGATCGATGTGCCCAAAGATATTGGCCTTCAAGAATTTGACTATGTCGCGGTGGAGCCAGGTCAGGTCAATTTACCAGGCTATCGACCGACCGTGCGTGGCAATAATCGTCAGATTGCAAATGCGCTTAAGCTCATTCAGGCTGCAAAACAGCCGTTGCTGTATGTAGGTGGGGGAGCCATTACAGCCAATGCCCACGCCGAGCTAAAAGAACTCGCAGAGCGCTTTCAAATCCCCGTCACCACCACCCTGATGGGGAAAGGTGCCTTTGACGAACGTCATTCGCTGGGTTTGGGAATGCTGGGGATGCACGGCACCGCCTACGCCAATTTTTCTGTGACCGAATGCGATTTGCTCATTGCGGTCGGCGCTCGGTTTGATGACCGCGTGACGGGGAAACTCGATGAGTTTGCCTCTCGCGCAAAGGTCATTCATATTGATATTGATCCTGCCGAGGTGGGTAAAAATCGGGGGCCAGAGGTTCCCATTGTGGGTAGCGTCAAGCCCGTTTTGCAGGAGCTGCTAAATCTCTCTCAAAATATAGCCCCGACCGAAAAACCCGATACCCAGGCTTGGTTGGCGCGAATTCAGCGCTGGCGCGAAGACTATCCCCTAGTGGTGCCGTATCCTGATGGGAAATTATCGCCTCAAGAGGTCATTGTGGGGTTGGGTCAGCAGGCACCTGATGCCTACTACACCACAGATGTAGGCCAGCACCAGATGTGGTCAGCTCAGTTTTTAAAGAATGGCCCCCGTCAATGGATCTCTAGCGCTGGACTGGGCACAATGGGCTTTGGAATGCCCGCTGCTATGGGCGCACAGGTCGCGCTACCCGATCACCAAGTGATCTGCATTAGCGGAGACGCTAGCTTTCAGATGAATTTGCAGGAACTGGGCACTCTGGCACAGTACGGGATCAAGGTAAAAACGGTCATTATCAACAATTTCTGGCAGGGGATGGTGCGCCAGTGGCAGCAGGCATTTTACGGGGAACGCTACTCAAATTCCAATATGGATAAGGGCGTACCCAACTTTGTGAAGCTGGCAGAAGCCTTTGGCATTAAGGGGATGGTGGTCAATCATCGAGATGAATTGGAAGGGGCGATCGCCGAAATGTTAGCCCATGATGGCCCCGTTCTGCTCGATGCTCACGTCACCCGCGATGAAAACTGCTACCCCATGGTTGCCCCAGGTAAAAATAACTCCCAAATGCTGGGACTCCCTGAGCGCGTTCTTGACCGTGCAGCCGAGCTGGTTTATTGCAGCGGCTGCGGCGCAAAAAATACGCTGCACAATCGGTTTTGTCCTGAATGTGGAACAAAATTGTAGCTGGTACAAAACTGTAATTTAACGGCTATTAAGCTATGGTAGGGAACGCTGGCGGCTACGACCAGTCTGTTCTAAAGTACCCTATGACTGGCAAAGCAAAGGATTGCTCATGGATTTACAGGCTCAAATTCAGGCGTTAATTGAGGATGCCCCCGCTGACGAGGCCACGCAAGAAGGCGTTCAAGTGGTGGCGATCGCTCTAGCAGAGGTGGCACAAGGGCTAGCTCACACCGAGTACTACATTCTGCAAAATTTTCAAGAGCAGTGGCAGGTCACAACCCTCCAGCATCGCACCCAAGAAGAACTTCAAAAAACGGTGCTTTACGCCTATGGCAGCTTGGCAGATGCCACAAAAGTGGGCCAGTCGGAGGAACTCATTGCCGTACCAGTGCCAGTTGTGCAGCTCTTATTTCAGTTTTTCTCTTTTGATACCGTAGATAGCTTTTTATTCGTTGACGATGCCCAGCAGCCCGATCAAATTCGAGAGCTAAAGCGGCAGGATTTACAGGCTCTAGTGCAGGCATACCTCAAAGAGCATATTGCTAACGAACCCAACAGTTCTACCGCCGTAGACTTAGATACCATCGCCTAACTAACGTTAGGGCTTAACCTTTTCCAAACTACCATGACGCTTCTGATGCCACTGCCATGCATGACTGAGGATCACCTCAATCTGATTGTACTGAGGATCCCAGCCTAAAACCTTGCGAGCTTTGGTTGCGCTCCCAATCAAAATTGCCGGATCTCCCGCACGACGAGGCCCTTCTTCAACGGTAATGGGCAGACCCGTTATCTCTTTCGCTGCTGTGATCACCTCTTTAACCGAGAATCCATCGCCATTGCCCAGATTAAACACCGAAGTTTCGCCATCATCCAAAAGATACTGAAGCCCCAACACATGGGCATCTGCCAGGTCAGTCACGTGGATATAGTCTCGAATACAGGTGCCGTCGGGCGTTTTGTAGTCCGTGCCAAAGACCGTGATGTGATCTCGCTGCCCTAGCGCCGTCAGCAGCACCAAGGGGATCAGATGGGTTTCTGGGTCATGGTCTTCGCCTAAGCGTCCC
>JAGVDA010000306.1 GCA_020058975.1 Thermosynechococcus sp. WC_1
ATCAGTTCAGGTCGAAAGGTCATTGGTTTTATCTCTTTTAGTTTGTTTGTTGGATTTTACAGTCCAGACCTTTGACACAAACTAATTTACGATCCCTAGCGTTAACCAAAATAATAAAAGATCTGGGTGCCTCTTCTAATGCCGATCTTGGTAAGGTCATGGGCATCGCAACCAAACAACTAGCAGGTCAAGCCGATGGTAAGGCAATAAGCTCCTTAGCTAGGGAGTTACTTTCTCAACCCAAGTAACTTCCGTCTACAACCTCTTTCACCAGCATTCACTGCCAGCGACAGCCCCTCATGGGCTTGGGTGATCGCCATCAAGCCAAAGCTTTGGCGATGCTTCAGTTGAGACGGAAGAGGGTGATCGCCTCCCCCTTGTTTTGCTAAAACATGATCTTGCACCTTGGTCAAAGCCATAGCATAGACCTATTGCAAACCAATGTCTTGACACTTTCAAAAGCGCTAGAGCTATAATCGAGCTAATCCTCGGAGAGAGGAACTTATACATCCAGGGAGTCTGTGATGACAAAAGAATACCGATTCGGGGTCTACATTGGTAGGTTCCAACCTTTTCATTTAGGCCATTTACAAACGCTCAAGCTTGCCCTAGAAAAAGCAGAGCAGATTATTTTAATCTTGGGAAGTCATAGGGCTGCGCCAGACACTAGAAACCCTTGGACTTCTGACGAACGCATTGAAATGATTCGGTCTTGTCTGAGTGCAGACGACTTGAATCGCGTTCATTTTTTGCCCATTCGGGACTGGCTCTACAGCGATAACCTGTGGTTAGCGGCAGTTCAGCAAAAGGTTTTTGAAATTACCCAGGGTGCTTCTGATGTCGTGGTACTGGGGCATCGTAAGGATGCTTCGTCTTACTATTTAGACCTGTTTCCCCAATGGGACTGTCTTGAGACTGGGCACCATCAAGGCTTAAACTCGACAGACATTCGATATGCCTACTTTAAGGGTGAGGATGAAGGCTATCACCAGGTTGTTCCGCCAGGGATTGCCCAGTTTCTCGAAATGTTTCAGAGGGGCGATCGCTACCAATCACTGTGCGATGAATATCAATTTATTCAGGCATACCAAGCAGCTTGGGCTTGCGCCCCCTATCCGCCTATTTTTGTGACGACCGATGCGGTAGTGGTGCAGTCGGGGCATGTGCTAGTGGTGCGTCGCAAAGCAAAACCAGGACTGGGACACATTGCATTACCAGGCGGCTTTGTGAAACAAGACGAAACCCTTGTAGAAGGAATGCTGCGGGAGCTAAAAGAGGAAACGCGGCTCAAGGTGCCTTTGCCTGTTTTGCGCGGTTCGATTGTGGATAGCCATGTCTTTGATAATCCTGGGCGATCGCTCCGAGGGCGCACCATTACCCATGCGTATTTTCTTCAGCTTAAGGCTGGGGAACTACCGCCTGTCAAAGGCAGCGATGATGCCGAAAAAGCTTGGTGGATATCTCTTGCAGATTTGTATGCCCACGAAGATCAAATCTACGAAGACCACTTTCAAATTATTCAGCACTTTGTTAGTAAGGTTTAGGGCTGTTCCCTTCACCGTCGTCACTCAACGCAATTTTTCTCTGAAGGGTATGAGTCACTAACCCTCCAGTCTTTGTTCATTTCTTGCCGTCAACTTTGTTCGATGGCTGCATCATCATTGTGGAGATTTACCCTTATGCGTTACAACCTCATTCTGGATGTCGATTCTTATAAAGCCAGCCATTGGCTGCAATATCCGCCCCACACCACAGCAATGTATACCTACCTTGAGAGCCGAGGAGGCAAGTATCCCGCCACGGTCTTTTTTGGGTTGCAGTACATTCTTAAGCAGTATCTTGCCCACCCCATCGAACCCTGGATGGTAGAAGAGGCGGCAACTTTCTTTGCGGCTCATGGTGTCCCGTTCAATACCGAAGGCTGGCGCTATATTGCGGAAGATCTCAAAGGTCTTCTACCCGTGCGAATTAAGGCCGTCCCTGAAGGGAGCGTCGTGCCCATTCATAACGTGCTGATGACGATTGAATCGACCGACCCCAAAACCTTTTGGCTTGTCTCTTGGCTAGAAACGCTGCTGCTGCGCGTTTGGTACCCAACAACGGTGGCGACCCAAAGCTGGCACCTGAAGCAGCGCATTTACAAAGCCTTGGTAGAAACCGCCGACGAACCAGACGCCGAAATTGCCTTCAAACTCCATGACTTTGGTGCCCGTGGCGTATCGAGCTGTGAAACGTCTGGGATTGGCGGTATGGCGCACTTGGTCAACTTTAGCGGCTCGGATACGGTGCAGGGCGTACTGTATGCCAATCACTACTACCATCATCCCATGGCCGCTTATTCTATCCCCGCTGCTGAACACTCCACGATTATAGCCTGGGGACGAGAGGGCGAAGTGCAAGCCTATAAAAATATGCTGGATCAGTTTGCAAAACCAGGTGCCCTGGTGGCAGTGGTTTCAGATTCTTACGATCTGTGGAATGCGGTGGATCATCTCTGGGGCGATCTCCTCCGTCAAGCGGTCATAGATTCTGGCGCAATGATCATTATCCGCCCTGATTCTGGCAATCCTGTGGAGATTGTCGGGAAGGTTTTACAGCGGTTGGATACTCGCTTTGGCAGTACCTTCAACGGCAAAGGCTATAAGGTGCTGAACCATGTGCGCGTGATTCAGGGGGATGGCGTAAATGAAGACAGCATTTCTGAAATTCTTCATAGCATTGAGCGCCTGGGCTTTAGCGCGACTAATGTGGCCTTTGGGATGGGGGGTGCTTTATTACAAAAGCTAAACCGCGATACCCAACAGTTTGCAGTTAAGTGCAGTGAGGTGACGGTGACGGGAGAGGCGATCGCCGTTTATAAAGATCCCATCACCGATCCGGGCAAGGCCAGTAAGCGGGGACGACTTGCGCTCATTAAAATAGAGGGAGGGTACCAAACCGTTGCACAAACGGCTCAAGCAGCGCAACTGGACGAGCTTGCAGTGGTGTTTGAGAATGGATGCATTTTGCAAGAGCAAACCTTTGATGCGATTCGGCTGCGTACGATGGTTGTCACAAGCTAAATAAAGATTGTTTATTATCACTCAACGATTCCAGTGCCGTTTCAGATTTATTACTGAGAATCTGCCTGGGGACGCTCCTGATTTTGCCTATTAACGTTAAAGAAGACTTCTATTGATTCATCTCCATCCACGCAATACACTTCTTTAAAGCCTGATGCATAGTATCCGCTGGGGCATGGTAACGTCTGCCATGACCTGGCAAAACCCATTCAAATGAATAGTCTAAAAGTGTCTTCATAGATTCGATCAAGGTTGGCCATGAGTACCAGCAGGCGCGTTGAAAGGCGATTAAGTGCTGAAATTCGTCAGACCATGCCAGATGATCTCCTGAAAACAGAACTTGATTGCGGTAGAGCAAAACCGTATGACCTTTTGTATGACCAGGGACAGGAACAATGACCAAATCTGGCTCCAGTTCAATCGGCTCACAGCCGGATAATGGCAGTTCAATGGTGCGGGTGCCCTGGTCTATATCGTCCTGATGAAGAATGCGATCACACCCAAAGTGGTCATGAAACTTTTGGTGGTCAGCCACATCGTCACGGTGAGTCAAATAGAGATAGCGAATGCCTCCCATTGACTCCAATTGTTTGACCAGCGGTGGCGCAAATCTTGGCGAATCAACAAGAATATTCCCTTCTGGGCGCTGAATAAAATAGCTGGCTGCACCGTAGGAGTTTTCTGCATGGTAGCCACAATGATAAACGGTATCTGTGACTGGAATAGGGAAGCTATGATGGGCAGCCTTGATATCTTTGGGCGGAGCAATCGTGCCGATAGATGCCGTAGGACAAGCTAAAAGTGCCTGGAGTGCCAGCAAGCGTTCTTCAGGACTATCCGGTTGATGGTAAACGGCTGACTGATCGTGCGAGCGATGAAACACTTCAGGAGCCATCCAGCGGCAGGTGTCGCAATCAATGCAGCTACTGTCAACATACAAATCGCCAGAAACATTCTCAGTCCGTCGTTGAGTAAGTTGAGCCATGCTTTTTTATTCCTCTCTGAGTCTTACTATCCAATCGCTTACTTTTTACACTGCGGAATGGTTTTAAGGGCTTTCGCTTAAGAGTTGTAAAGGTGACACTTTTGATGAGCAACTGAAGTCCCCCAAGTGCATTCTCTATCTTTGAAACTTGGATCGAGTGCTACTGGACTTTAATAATGATGATGCCGTCTTTCGGAATACGGTGATCGCCTAAATTCAGCAAACGCTCTTGAATAGACCAAATTAACGAATCTGCCATAGTGGTTCAAGGTTGACCGCCAGCTTTTCTCCTAACCACACAGCATGAGCCGTATGGTCTGCCACTGCATCGCCCGTGTTGGGATGGACAAGAATTTCCAGCCCCTCTCAATTCAGCATCAACCAAGGCACCACTAACGCAAACTGTTCCCTATCAAACGAAACCTGATACATCGCTTTAGTATGAGGGGCAACAAGGCTGTCATGCCAACGACCCAACTGCACCGGAAAGCGATCGCTTAATCCTTGCCTCACTCGCGCGGCTGCTTCCCTTGTGGTTGGGTCATAATAAACATGAGCGTGAAAGTTCTGAATTTCAATGTTAGGTTCCATCATTCAATTTTATCTGCTGCAACTCTCGATAGCATCCGCCCTCAAACGCTCACCTACACGCGCCTCTGCAAGTCGCCAACCCAACTCACACAAAACCCCAGATTCCGGCAGCATTCCCACAGCAGGGAAAAGACACTTACTCGCCGCTATTCCACAGAGTTGCATAAGCTTTGGCGGGTGATGGCTGAGGTGATGGAGATTGTTTTGCTTTAGCGGGGCTTGAGTTGAAGCTTGAGCTTTCGATTCGCGATCCCCTAAACGCTTGCCCTCATGCCAATAGCTGTGCTTGCTGTGCGGCTTTTCGGGCTGATTTCATGGCCTTGTCCTCAATCTGCTTTACTCGTTGTTTGCTGACTCCCATGATCTGACCAATCTCTACCAAAGACCGTCCTTCATCCTGACCTATCCCATAGCGCAATCCCAACACATACGCTTCGCGTTCGTTTATCGCTTGCAATATCTGCTCGGCCTTGTCGCGATCGCTCATTTCATCCAGACTCTCTTGAGGCGTTTCTAGGTCGCTCGGCAGCAGATCAATTAAGCTTGTTTCACTGTCTTCTTTAGACACCGTAATGTCATAAGAGATTGCATCCTGCAATGACTTCAGGGTCATGTCCCATTGATCTTCGTTGAGTTCCATCGCCTTGCGTAATGTTTCAGGACTTGGCCTTTTGCCTGTCGCTTGCGTCATCTCACGGGTGATCCGTTTCAGCTTGATGATCCGCTCATTCATGTGCATGGGCAGGCGGATCATCTTTGACATGTTACCAAGCGCCAGCCTTATGGCCTGATTGATACATGCGTAAAGGTATGTCGATGCTTTAAAGCCCCGCTCTGGGTCAAATTTCTCCACGCCACGATTTAACCCGATGCTGCCCTCTTGAATTAAGTCTTCTAGGGGCATTCCCATATTCTTATATTTTTTGGCAACTTTGATGACCAAACGTAAGTTGCTCTGGATCATCTGGTTTTTTGCCCTTTGGCCTCGACTCGCAATCACAGGCCAGTCTTCAGGTCGCTCATTTTCCGGTAATTTAAGCACTCGCATCATGGTCTGAACCTGACGGCCTAGCTCAATTTCCTGGTCGCCTGTCAGCATCGGAAATTTACCCGCACTCTTGAGCAGAAATCCGACCGCATCAGAGTCATTTTGCGACTTACCCATCTTGACCCCCAATATCTCAGCAGGATCTCGTTTTTCCCCTTGAGACAGTAAGATACAGCAATTCTGTCCACGCGATCGCCACTCTCCAGAAAACGACAGCTTAACTACCGCTGCGCCTTGGCTTTATCTCAATGCTCCTGCTGCGATCGCCTTCTCCATCGTTTAGCACAAGTTTGGCGATCACTGCTGTACTTGACGATCGCGCTGCTCATGCTGGCAGAAGTTGGCTGTAGCTTTGCGGCGGTTGGGGGCTTGGGCGAGAGGTAGCTGGGGCTAGACGGGTGCTTGCGGGTGCGGGGCAAACGCCTGACCAGTGCCGAGCTGGTGCTTTGCGGAATGGGCGATGGCAGGGCGGGGGTTTGGCGGAAGTGGGGCTTGGGCTTGCGGAATGGGCGATCGCATACCATAGAGAAACAAACCCTAAGCTTTGTCCAGCATGGCTGCGGAAATCGATTTTCAGCCCTATTTGCAATCCATTAGCAGCCACTATGCCCAGTGGTGGCAACTCTACACGCTGACGGATGCGGAAACCAAGGCTCAGCAACAGAATGAGCCGCAGTCCTGGAAAACACCGTTTGATTTTGGGTTGATGGTGCAAACGGTGCAACGCGATCGCCCCCTAGGATCGGATGGCCCAGAGTTTGAATCTCAGTCCTCCAAGAAAAAGATTGAACGATTTCCGGCTTTAGAGGGAATTCGTAAATATGTGAAGGAGCATCGGCAGGTGTTGTTGGTGGGGCGACCGGGTTCGGGAAAATCAACGACGTTGGCGCGATTGCTGTTGGAGGAAGTTCAAAACAGTTTTGCACTTAGTCCCCCTAGCCCCCCAACTTTTTGGGGAACAAGAAGTTCAGATGCGCCACAAGCAAAGCTAAAACAAACTCAAAGTCCCCCAGAATTGGGGGATTTAGGGGGCCGCAAGGACTCTGAGACCCATCCAGAATCTCTAACATCGATTCCCGTCCTAGTCGAACTCCGATTTTGGTCAGGCTCCATCCTTGATCGCATTCAAGCCTTTTTCCAAGGCCACGACCTCCAGCTCAATCGCACTCAAATCAAAGCCCTGCTATTTCATCGGCGGTTATTACTGTTGATGGATGGGCTAAATGAATTGCCCTCAGAGGCTTCACGACTGGACGTGGCAAAATTCCGGCAAGATTACCCTAAGGTGTCGATGGTTTTTACGACGCGGGATTTGAGTTTGGGGGGCGATTTTGGGCTGGAGAAAAAGCTGGAGATGCAGCCGCTGTCGGAAGCGCAGATGCAAACATTTGTGCGAACGTATGTGCCAGAGCAGGCGGAGACGATGCTGCGACAGTTGAAGGATCGGTTGCGGGAGTTTGGACAAACACCACTGTTGTTGTGGATGTTGTGCGGGTTGTTTCGACAGACGGGGCAGATTCCGGCAAATTTGGGCGAGGTGTTTCGGGCGTTTACGCAGGGATATGAGAGGAATCTGAAGGCAGATGTGCCTGTTGAAAGTGATCGGCGTTGGTGGCCGGAGTTATTGCAAGAATTGGCCTTTTGGATGATGCGGGGTGTGCCGTTTTGGGCAGAGAAACTACCATTAGATGTTGAGTTCCGAGTCGCAGTTTCTAAGACAGAAGCACGTGAAATTTTTACATTTTTTCTGCAAAATAAGGAAGCTCAAGCTAAAGGTACTGCACAGAAGTATTTAGACGATTTATTACGTCATCACCTGATTCAGTCAAATGGAGAGCAAGTAGAGTTTCGGCATCAAATGCTTCAGGAATACTATGCAGCAGAATATCTGTTAAGCCATTGGGAAAATTTTAGTGAGCCGGAGTTCAAGCGAGACTACCTCAATTATCTGAAGTGGACAGAGGCGATCGCATTGATGTTGGCGCTGGTGCAAAGTGAGACGCAAGCAGAGCGATTGGTGAAGCTGGCGTTGGATGTTGATATAAAGTTGGGTTCAAGGTTGGCAGGAGAAGTAAGGTTGAAGTTCCAGGAAAAGACAGTTGGTTTTGTAGAGGCGTTAGAAGGGCAGGATTGGTTGAAAATTGAATATTTGGGAGAAACGCGATCAGAGAAGGTCACTCCTGAACTGCTCAAATTGTTGAAAGCCCCTGACTATGATATGCGTAGAAGTGTAGTAGATGCATTAGGCAAGATTGGATCTGAAGCTGCTATCCCTGGGCTGCTCAAATTATTGGGAGACCACGACTACCTTGACTCTATTGCGCATGGGGAAGCATGGCAAACAATAGATGCATTATGCAAGATTGGATCTGAGGCTGCTGTTCCTGAACTGCTCAAATTGTTGAAAGCCCCTGATCCTTATATGCGTAAGAACGCAGTAGAGGCATTATGCAAGATTGGATCTGAGGCTGCTGTTCCTGAACTGCTCAAATTGTTGAAAGCCCCTGATCCTTATATGCGTAAGAACGCCGTAGTTGCATTAGGCGAGATTGGATCTGAATCTGCTATCCCTGGGCTGCTCAAATTGTTGGAATTTCGCAGCTCCATTGTACGTGAGAACGCAGTAGAGGCATTAGGCAAGATTGGATCTGAGGCTGCTGTTCCTGGGCTGCTCAAATTATTGGAAGACCCTCGCTCTATTAAGTATTGGAACGCAGCAATAGATTCATTAGGTAAAATTGGATCTGAATCTGCTATCCCTGGGCTGCTCAAATTGTTGGAATTTCGCAGCTCCATTGTACGTGAGAACGCAGTAGATGCATTAGGCAAGATTGGATCTGAGGCTGCTATCCCTGGGCTGCTCAAATTATTGGAAGACCCTCGCTCTATTAAGTATTGGAATGCAGCA
>JAGVDA010000138.1 GCA_020058975.1 Thermosynechococcus sp. WC_1
GACGCTGTCTTTGTCTACATAGCCTAAAGGGTCTGCTGCCCGCACAAAGGTTTCTTCTTTATTGTGGGTGCGCCCCAAGCCACCGCCTGCCAGCACATTAAAGCCTTCTAGCTCACCCTCAGGGCTGGTTATCACAATGAGGCTGACATCCTGGGTATAAACATCCACAGAATTGTCACCCGGCACCGTCACCGCAATCTTAAATTTGCGGGGCATGTACTGCTCTCCGTAAATCGGCTCCTTAGGACTCGATAAGTTGCTGTGGTGAATATTTCGCAGCCGCGCTGCTTTTACCTCAGGATGCTCCTCGGCAGAAATCGCCTTCTCGCCATCCAGCCAGATTTCGTAATACGCCCCAGACTGCGGCGTCAATAAATCGGCAATGCGATTGGCATAGTCGAGGGCGTACTGATACTCAGGACGATTTTTGTAGGGCGCAGGCGGAGCCATCACGTTCCGATTCAAATCGCCACAGGCTCCTAAGGTTGAACCCATACTGTGGACAATTTCAGTAATGCTGGCCTTCAGATTTCGCTTGAGGATGCCGTGAAGCTGGAACCCTTGGCGGGTTGTGGCGCGCAAGGTTCCGTTGCCGTAGGTATCTGAGAGGCGATCTAGCGTTAAATACAGATCTGGCGGAATATATCCACCTGGGCTGCGGGTACGCAGCATCATAGAGTAGTCTTTCTCTTGACCTTTGACCCGATTGTCTCGATTGTCTTGCTGATAAGAGCCGTGGAACTTCAGAATCTGAATGGCATCTTCGCTGAAATAGTTGGTATCCAGCTTTAGTTCGCTGAGCACAGGCTCACGCAAATAATTGCTTTTTTCTTTAAGACCTTCAACCTTAGAGCGCTTTGCGGGGACAGTAGCAGTGGGCAACGTGTTAACCATGAGGGCAAGTGTAGGGATGAAGATTGAAATGATGCTGGATTACAGGACATTAAATCCGGTAGTCCGCTCGGAATAGTGTTGTTGATATTCACTATATCATTTCATAAGGATCCCGAAATTGAGGTGAAACGAAATGTAAAGCCGTCTCAACAGTGCGCTTAAACCCGTCAGTCCTTAACACCCAGCCATACGCTGATACTACACCATTAATCTCCGCAGCTTAGGGGAAAGGATACTTATCGCGATCCTGGCAGGTTAAATTTAGGCAGCGTTCTAGGCGCTCTACCCGATGCTGCTTCTGAAACTCAGACGGACTCAAGAACTGAATCTCTGAATCAAAGACAGGCTGATTCATAAAATCCCAGAAGGGAAAGTCTTTGTTGAAAATGTGTTGAAACATGGCAGTTAATGGAACCCCTAAACTCGATCTAACCATCTCTATGTGTTAGGGTGCCCAAGTCTTTAGAATGATTTTTATCTCAATGCGCTTCTGTCTAAACTTTTTTTAAGTCCCGTCTCAAGGTTGATGCATCGTCAGACGCAAACAGATTAAGGACTGTACGCTGCATCGTTATTAAGAGGCTACGCCGAGACTCTACAATGATTTTAATCAGGCCATAACAAAGGAACCTCATAAGGTCAATGTCTTTACTAGACTGGTTTGCGAATCGTCAAAAAACGGCACCGGCTTCCCAAGCTCAGCCAGAGCGGGAAATTGCGGATGGACTATGGACTAAGTGCGAGTCCTGTGGTGTGTTGACCTATACCAAAGACCTCAAAGCCAATCAAATGGTGTGTGTTGAGTGCAACCACCACATTCGCATCAACAGCCATACGCGCATTGCTCAGCTCATCGACAGCGGCACATGGTCGCCGATGGACGAGCATCTTGCCTCTTGCGATCCGCTCAAGTTTCGCGATCGCAAACCCTATGGCGATCGCCTCAAAGACTACCAAGACAAAACTGGACTGACGGACGCAGTGCAGACTGGGGTCGGCAAACTCAACGGCCTTCCCATCGCCTTAGGTGCAATGGACTTTAGCTTCATGGGCGGCAGCATGGGTTCAGTGGTGGGCGAAAAGCTCGTTCGCCTGATTGAATTTGCCACCCAGCACTCCATCCCCGTCATCATCATTTGTGCCTCTGGGGGAGCCAGAATGCAGGAAGGCTTAATGAGTCTCATGCAGATGGCAAAAATCTCCGCCGCCCTAGACCGTCACCGTGACCAGCACCTGCTCTACATCCCGCTGTTGACCCATCCCACTATGGGCGGCGTGACCGCCAGCTTTGCCATGCTAGGAGATATTATTCTGGCAGAACCAAAAGCCACCATTGGGTTTGCAGGTCGGCGTGTCGTTGAGCAAACCCTCCGCGAAAAGCTGCCAGAAAATTTTCAAACCTCAGAGTATTTGCTAGAACACGGCTTTGTGGATGCGATTGTACCTCGTACTCAGCTTAAAGCGACCCTTGCGCGGCTCATTTTGCTACACCAGCCCAACCTTGTCGCCCTCGCTTAAAGAAACAGTACAACCTAAGCTCAATGTGGATAATGCTTGTCATAGCGTCATCCTAGGCTTTTGAGCCTGCATTACAGCTTACTTTTTAATATCGGTCTTTTTGGGAAACATCCCCCACAATGGCATGATATTAGGGGAAGCAATGACGTTGAAACCGATGGCTGCTAACCACGGTACCCACCTTTACAAGTGCGCGTGTGCCTCCTTGTCAGATTTACGATCTGACAAACCTTAAGTCTGTGTTGAGAGCTTGATTCACTGAGGAAATTGAAAGGAGAACTATGTTGAGACGATACTTTGGGCTAGTGGTGGCCGCAGTATTCTTTACATTCCAGCTCTGGACGGGCGTTGCTCAAGCGGCAGAACTCGATGCGCTTACCCGAACAGTGGCTTTGAATGAGAGTGGAGACACCATTACCCTCACTCGTAAACAGTTTGATGATGGTCGTAAGCTATTTGATGCAGCTTGTGCCAGTTGTCATGTCGGTGGCGTGACCAAAACCAACCCAAGCGTTGGCCTAGAGCCTGAAACCTTAGCCCTTGCTAGCCCTCGACGCGACAACGTTGAAGCTTTGGTGAACTACATGAAAGACCCCACAACCTACGATGGTGAGGAGTCTATTGCCGAAATTCACCCTAGTCTTAAAAGTTCTGACATCTTTCCTAAGATGCGTAACTTGAGCGAAGACCAGCTTGTGGCTATTGGCGGCTACGTTTTGGTACAGCCTAAGATCTTGGGCGACAAATGGGGCGGCGGTAAAATTTACTACTAAGCCCATTAAGCCTATTGATGGCCTTATCTGTTTACCCCTTGCGAGTTGTAAATACGTTGGTTTTAGATAAAACAATGCTAAAGTCCGTTTGCTTACGCTGGCTTGGGGTAATTGTGCTGCTTTTGCTCAGCGTTATTACAACGCCGGACATTGCTCAGGCAGCAGAGATTGACCCCTATGTGCTGCGCTATCTCAAAGCTTCTGAGCCAATTAGTTTACTCCTCAATCAGGACGGTGAATCTCGCTCTTTTACGGCGGACGATCTGTCCGTTGGAAAGCATCTCTTTGAAGAGAACTGTAAAAGTTGTCATGTGGGGGGTGCAACGTTGCCCAATCCTTTGGTCTCTCTGTCCTTAGAAGATCTTAAGGGTGCAACGCCTCCCCGTAACACCATTGGCGCTTTAGTTGCCTTTCAGCGCGAACCACTCACCTATG
>JAGVDA010000090.1 GCA_020058975.1 Thermosynechococcus sp. WC_1
CGATCCACTTAGGACAGTCGCCAGCCCTTCAGCCGTTGCGGTCCCGGTTGCGTCTAAAACGCCAGTTGCTAAAGACGTTAGCTGATTGGTGATGTTTGCAACGATATTCTGGCTACCAGGGATAAAGCTTGGGATGGCCTGCGAAACAATGGCCTGCACCTGTGAGGCAATGCCGGAACGGGTCAATCCAACCAACTGACTCGCGAGGTCGCCTGCGGCCTTGACCGCAACTTGCTCTAGACCGCCCACCCCTGGTACTTTCGAGGCGGCGATCGCCGCAACTGTAGGAAGCGCAATATTTTTGGCTGCGAATTGAGTAGTGGCCTTGAGGGTGCGGCCTGCTGGAATTAAGTCTAAAACCAGAGCCTCTAGCCCTTCTGCTGCTTTATACCCAGCCTTACCCACCGCAACTATGGCGTTACCCGCTTGCTTTGTCGCGGACTCAATTGCACCGCCTACGGTTTGCCGATTTTCTTGACTCGCGACCGCAGCCGATTGGGCAGGAACGATCTGTGACTCTGCTTTTTGTCGAGACGCGGCTTTGCTTTGTTCGATTTTAGCCTTGGTTTCCGAGATCGCCCCGCGCATTAATTGGTCGACATTATCAAGCGCATTAATTTGCTCAAGATAATGAGACTTGATCGACTCAATCTCTGCGAGTGGCAGCGACTGAGTGCTTACTGTGGCAAGGTTTTTCAGGGCATCTTCTATTCCTTTCTCTAGGCTAAAAACGGATGTTGTTATTTCATTTAATATTCCCGAAATATTGACGCCGCTGGCCTCAGCAATAGATTGAATTTCCTTTGATCGTTGCTTTGTTTTGTTGATTCTTTCAGTTGCATTTGCAGCAAAAGTTACCCCGCCAAAACCCGCCGCACTTTCAAAGTCAGCAACCAAAGATGCCGCCTTTCTTTTTTCTTCAATTAATGCCGTTTTCCTATCCCTATTTACCTTTGCTTCCAGCTCGACAATTCGTATTCGTGGATTGTAAGATTGAAGCTCTTGAGCAAGCGCCACAGTCTCAGCAGGCGTAGGTTCAGCCACTTGACGAAGCGGCTGCGTTACTGGCGTTCTTCTTGTTGCTAGTGCCTCTAGCCCTTTAGCGCTCCCGTAGTCGAACTGTAAAGAATGGGAAATTTCTTCGGCTAAAGTCTTAAGTTCAAACCCTACAATTTGCCCTGCTTCTATTTGTTCCCCAACGGCCTTATTGACAATAATGATATTTTCAAAAGCGCTATAAAATGCGTGTGCGTTGGCTTCAACTGCTCGCGCCTCATCTATAATTACTTTTGGTAGTTTTTCAACGGGAACCGTTGCCCTTAGGATTTCATCAAAAAGTTCCTGTACAGCCGCCGCCGCTTGCTCAGGAATCTTTGCAAGATTCGCTTGTTGGCGTTCTAATGTCCGTTCAAGTTTTGACTTTTGCTTAGTGAGCGCTGCAATTGAAGATTGAACCGAATCTAGTTTTAATAAGTTTTCATTAGTGGGATTAGCTAAAATCTCACTTTCAGCCGAACGGTTGACATCAATCTGTTTGCTGACTGATGCAATGTTTTTCTGAGTGCGGTTAATGGCAGACTCAGCCCCTTGACGCTGTAACTCAGGGGTAGATATAGCCTTAAAGGTGCCAATAATTTCGGATCGTCGCTGCTTGATACGATTTAGCTCAGCTTCAAGCGCCCGACGTTCATCCTTTGTGATAGCTGAGCTATCACTCAAGAATTGATTTACAGCCGCCTGCCTAGTGGCAAGCCCTCTCAGTTCAGCTTGGTTCTCCTCGACAACTTGAGGCCGTGCGATCGCCCGTGAGTTTTGCCTCCGCTTGCTAACCCGTGCTCGTTGCGCCGCTGCCTCTGCAATCCGATCGGCAGTCGGGAAAACGTCTTCTAAAGCATCGTAATAGTCTTGAACGCCAAGGACTACAGCCTCATCAAGTTCTTTCTTGATGCGTTTGAAATTATTGAGCTGTGGCTTAAATCGAGTTAGCTCAATTGTGAAATTGCCAAACTCAAGCGTCCCCTCTTCCAACGCCTTATCAATCGCGCTATTAGCCTGCTTAGCCTTAGCGACAACGCCATCACGCGCAGCCCCTGCTAGATTAGCGAGCAGATCCCCTGCCTTCTCTCCCAGTAGTGCAGGGGATCCAACAGAACCCGCTAGCTTGCCCCCGATAGAAGCCGTCAAACCTTTAGAAAAATCATTTGTGAGCTGTTGCCCTAGTCCAAAGACGGCCCCGCCCACGGCCTGAGAGACTGCCCCGCTTGCTATCTTGAAAGGAGCTGCTGCGACCGCACCGATCGCCCCTAAAACATTCCCCCCGCGAGCTTCTTTTGCCGCATCCTTGAACGCTTTCTTTAGCTCAGGATTGATAGCCTCCCCTAAACCCGTAACCGAAGCTTTTACCGTCATTTGTGCGCTGATGGCCTGGATATCAGGCATCTGCACCACAGCAGCATAGTGAATCACCCGTGGCTGATTGGCGATCGCATCCAACTGCGATCGCACCGAATCAGCATTGAGCGACGCCTCTAACTGGATACGCTGCTGCTGTAGGCCGTCTACTTGCTGTTGTACGGCACGAAGATCGGCGGTGAGTTGATTAACCTGCGAACCATCGTACCTGGGCGCAATGGCGTTCTGAGCAAGCCTACGATTTACGTCAATAACGTGCGTAAACTTGCTTTCAATGTGTTGATTCCCAGCGGTTAGAGGGCCATGATCGAAGTCTACCCGCACGGTCGGGACGCGATTCGCTCTAGTGGCGATTGCGTCCAGCTCAGCAAAAAACGGCGAGGTATCAGCCTCTACCCCAATAAAGACGGAACCCGCCTCGTAACCGCCGCCACCATCTTCAGGCATGAGCTAAAACATCCTTTTTGTGGAATACCAGAACCTTGAACCGCTCATTTTCGTAATAGCCCGTCCCAACATCAGCCTTTCGCAGCCTGATATCAATCACCGGATCGTTTGTCACAGGGTCATACAGCGTTATCACTGAATCCGCCTCTGTGTTGTCAATATCAAAGGCGGCTAGTTCGATTTGTAGCCACCCATCAATATAGATAGGGGCGATCACTGCCATTTGTTTGCAGCAAATTAGTAAAGGATCTGCTGGTTCACTTTTAGTTTTACTGCCCATAATTTGCCCCCAGGGGAGGGCATAGCGGATCCATTGAGGGTATGGAGTTTTGGCGATTGCCTGAATGGTTGCAATAATTTTGTCTGGAAAAGTATGTTCTTTTTCAGGAAATGCTAGCTTTTTGAATACCAGATAGTCATTAGGGCTGGCAGGCGCGGTATTTTCCCCACGATTATTGTTGTGAGCCTGCGCAATTTGATGCGCTGGCATCACTGACAGCCAGTGCAAATTTTCAAACCTTAATCTCCTACCAGCTTCTAATGCTTTCATGATGTACCGCCCTGATTGCCTGCTAAAGTTTTGAACATCAAAGACAGGGCAACCAGGGAATAGGGTTAACAGCTCAAAATGCAACGATTCCCAGTCAACAGGGGGACTTTGATCGCCCCTTATTATTTTCCCGCGATGGCCTCAACATCTACCTTTTCAGCAGGAACTGCGGGGGCCTCGGTCGCTTTTGCAGACTTCCAAGTGAACTCATTTTGCTCGTTGACGTATGACTCAATGTCAGCACTGGACGCTTCCAGTTGATAAAGGTTGAATAGCTGCAATAAATGACCAGGGGCCATTTTCTTGGGGTCTAATGCATCCTCAGTCTTCCACTCTCCTCCGTTAATTTCGGTCAGGTTATCAACCCTAGAAAGCATCGCATGAGCACAGGCGGCGTACTCCCAACGGTCTAAGCGGCGTTCATCAACCGCCGCCGTAAACTGGGCAAATTCAGCCTCAGCATTGATTAGGAAATAGCCGCGATAGTCTGCGATAGGGTCAGGGTGTCGATTGCCTAGTTTGTAGCTAATCAGAGCCGTTGCCACCTTGATCGGATCGCCACCATTGAGAGGTGCAATCTTGTCAGCAATAGTTTTAATCAATGGATCAACAGTCCCAAGTCCTTTCTTTTTAGTGATTTTATCAACCAATTCTTGTTCAGCAATTGACACGCCGCCATACACAGGAATAGCAATGCTTAGAACTGATTTACCATCACTGATATAAACAAATTTAGGAGCGTTAAGCTGTTTAACTGGGAGCATAAATTCTCTTTTGAAATAGGTTAAATTGTTCATTGTTTAGCCCCTCAATGGGAGGGGCATTACATCAACTAAACGGCTAGCCCGTAGGTTTCTACAGGTTCATCGATAAACGACATGGTTGTCGTCATTGTCGGGAAAGCATTGTTAGCTCCACTCTCATTAAGAG
>JAGVDA010000395.1 GCA_020058975.1 Thermosynechococcus sp. WC_1
ACCCGAAACGGGAACTCGTACATTACATCCGATAGCCCTTCAAAAATGCGATTGACGTTGAGGTCTGAAACACTAGAGCCAAGCGCATCGTTAAAGATTTTTGCAAGCGCAGGTACGATGGGCGTTACATCCACATCAGGCGTCAGAAAGCCGAGACGGACATAGTCATAGGCTAAAGAATCAAACTCGCGGTTGACGATATGGACAATCGCATTGAGCAGACCGTAGCGCTGCTCGACGTTGATTTCGCTCATCATGCCGAAATCTAGGTAGGCCAGTTTGCCGTTGGGCATCGCCAGCAGGTTGCCTGGGTGAGGGTCGGCGTGGAAGAAGCCGTGTTCTAGGAGCTGCCGCAGAGAACATTGGATACCCACATCAATGAGATGGCTGGCATCAATACCTTGGGACAAGATTTTTTCGGGTTGGTTGAGCTTAATACCCGTAATCCACTCCATCGTCAAAACGCGAGTGTTGGTGTATTCCCAGTAAATTTTAGGGACGTAAACATCGGGTAAGTAGCCGTACAGCCCAATAAAGCGCTCAGAATTTTTGCCTTCTTGGATGTAGTCCATCTCTTCAAAGAGACGACCTGCAAATTCATCCAAGATGCCTGCTAAGTCTGTACGGATATTTTTCTTGAATGCGTTTTGCGCCCAGCTTGCTAAGCCTCGAATAATGTAAATATCGAGGGTAATTTGTTCGGCGAGGTCGGGGCGCTGCACCTTAACGGCAACGGTTTCACCCGTTTTGAGTCGTCCCTTGTAAACTTGGCCTGAAGAGGCAGCGGCGATCGGCTCAGGGCTAAGCTCATCGTAAATATCGGAGTAGGGTGCGCCCAATTCTTCTTCAATAAAGCGAAACGCGACGGCATTATCAAAGGGTGGAATTTGATCTTGAAGTTTGGATAATTCTTCTAGAAAGGTGGCTGACAAGATATCGGGGCGGGTAGACAGCGCCTGACCGATTTTGATGAAGGCAGGCCCTAGGTTGGTCAGCATTTCCCGCAAGGCAACAGCCCGCGATCGCTCATTCTTACGCGCCTTATCGGTCTTGGCATCCCACCACCGAAAAAAAACAAAGCTGACAAAGGGAAACAGAATGGCAAACCACCGCTGGGTTACCAGAAGCCACTGCCCTTCGTACTGCTGCCGAATCCGTTCGGGGTCGTAGGGCTGAACGGTCGTATCTCGTGGCGGCGGCACCTGCGCTGAAGAAAGGGGGTTCTGCGGCACCCAATCTACCACTTCAGCCACGAGCAGATCGCCTTCATCTTCTGAAAACAGCGGTTTCGGTTTTTCTGCCAGCGTCATAGTCAGCACGGTAAAGGGTGGGAGTGTGAATCAAAATCTGCAAAGGAGGAAGCGCTGCCGCAATTACCGCTGTCGCAGATATCTAAATTAATCTTATGTAAAGGATTGTAACAACAAAAGAAAGATTTCTGGTTATCTAAGGCAACTGTGATGAGTCTCAATAGAACTCAGGCAGCTTGTCGTACCGCAACCTTCGTTTTCTCTCAATCCTTGATACCCTGAGAGACAGTTTCGCTGTTTAGAGTCTTGGACTCCCCAACTGTTGACTGCCTATGCTGGTTTCTTTGCGAATTGAAAATTTTGCCCTCATTGATCGGCTCGATCTAACCTTTGGGAATGGCCTGAATGTCCTCACGGGTGAGACAGGGGCGGGGAAGTCGATTATTCTAGATGCCCTTGACCTTGCCCTAGGCGGGAAAGCGCACAGCCGCATGATTCGCACAGGCGCAACGAAGGCATTATTAGAGGCCAGCTTTGAACTAAGCGATCGCCTCCAATCCTGGCTTACAGAAGCCCAGATTGATCTCTTAGATGAATCTATTCTAGTGTGCAGCCGTGAAGTATCCAGCACTCAGGGTACGCTGCGCAGCCGATCGCGGGTAAACGGGGTTCTGGTTAACAAGCAGCAGATGGAAAGCCTGCGAGATCGCTTAGTCGAAATTACCGCTCAGGGTCAGACGCTCCAGCTTGGCAAACCTGCCCTCCAGCGCGACTGGCTAGATGCCTTTGGGGGCAAAGCGCTGCTGAGTCAACGGCAGCAGGTGACAGAATTATTTCAGCAGTATCACACAGCGCAACAGCAGCTTGATCGCTATCGCCAAAATGAACAGCAGCGCTTTCAGCAGATTGATGGACTGCGCTATCAGCTTCAAGAATTACAGGATGCTGCGTTAATTGACCCAGAGGAGCAAACCCAGCTTACCCACGAATGCCAACGCCTTAGCCATAGCGTTGAGCTACAGCAGCAGAGCAGTGCCGCCTACCAGCTTTTGTACGATCACCCTCAAGGTGCTGCCTGTACAGACCTCTTGGGGAAAGCGGCGGCTGTTTTAGAAGAGATGAGCGCGGTTGACCCACAAATGCAGCCCATTGCAGACTTAGTGCAAGAAGCCTTAGCCCAGGTGCAAGAAGCAGGGACTCAAATCCATCGCTATGGCAGCAGCCTCGAAACCGATCCGCAGCGACTTCAGGAGGTGGAAGCCCGGCTTCAGCAGCTCAAGCAAATTTGCCGCAAGTATGGACCAACGTTGGAGGTGGCGATCGCCCACCAACTCCACATCGAGCGAGAGCTAGAATCCCTCACAGGTGAAGGGCAGTCTCTCGAAGCCTTAGAGCAAGCCTACGCCACCACGAAAGCCGCCCTAGCGCAAGTCTGTCAAAAACTCACGACCCTGAGACAATCCGCCGCCATTGATCTAGAAACGCGACTCGTGGCAGAACTCAAGCCGTTGGCAATGGAAAAAGTTCAGTTCTGCGTCCAGCTTAGCCCCGTAGAGCCAACCGCCCACGGAGCCGATCGCATTACCTTCGTGTTTAGCCCCAATCCTGGCGAACCCCTTCAGCCCCTGGCAGAAACGGCATCCGGTGGTGAAATGAGCCGATTCCTATTGGCGCTTAAAGCCTGTTTTTCTCAAATCGACCCTGTGGCGACCTTTGTGTTTGATGAAGTGGATGTGGGGGTATCAGGGCGCGTGGCTCAGGCGATCGCCGAAAAGCTCCACCACCTCAGCCAAACCCACCAGATTTTGTGCGTGACGCACCAGCCCATTATTGCGGCGATCGCCGACCAGCATTTCCACGTCGAGAAAGCCGTCATTAATAATGCAGGCAGCGGCGACACACCAGAATCAGAAGACCGAACCATCGTCCGCATTCAGCATCTCGCAGAAGAACAGCGCCCTCAAGAACTCGCCCAACTCGCAGGGGGCAGCGCCACCGACCAAATGCTGGCCTTTGCCGCCTCTTTACTTGCTCAGTCACATCAGATTCGCAATCCAGCCCTTAAGCCTGAATCCAAACCTCTGTCTAAAGCCGCCCGTTCTCAAGCGAAGACGACCAAACGC
>JAGVDA010000521.1 GCA_020058975.1 Thermosynechococcus sp. WC_1
CAAGGGAGTAATCACGATTGTGGAAAGACCACTCTTCCGTCCACTTACCGCCCAAGTTCCCCATATTGCTGCCCCCGTACTGACGCGCATCGCTGTTGAGCAGCTCAATATAGAAACCAGCCTCTGGAACCCCGACGCGGTAGTGGCTATGGGGTTGCGGCGTAAAATTGCACACCGTTAGCGTAAACTCATCAGAATTTTTGGCGCGGCGTATGAAGGAGATCACGCTGTGGCGGTTATCGTTACAGTCCACCCATTCAAATCCATCGTAGGCAAAATCTTGAGTGTGGAGCGCAGGCTCTCGGCGGTATAGGTGATTTAGCTCTGTTACAAACTGCTTAAGCTGGTGGTGGTGTTCATACTGAAGCAAATGCCACTCTAGGTCGCCCCAGACATTCCACTCGCCCCGCTGACCAAATTCCATCCCCATAAAGAGCGTCTTTTTGCCAGGGTGGGTGTACATAAACCCATAGAGACAGCGCAGGTTTGCAAACTGCTGCCACTCATCCCCTGGCATTTTGTTAAGCATATTGCTCTTGCCATGCACCACTTCATCATGAGACAGCGCCAGCATGAAGTTTTCGGTAAAGGCATACATGATGCTGAAGGTGAGATTATTTTGATGGAACTGGCGGAACCACGGATCCATGTTGAAATAGTCCAGCATGTCGTGCATCCGACCCATATTCCACTTAAGGTTGAAGCCCAAGCCCCCGACGTAGGTTGGCCATGACACCATCGGCCAGGAGGTGGATTCTTCGGCGATCGATAAAACCCCTGGGAAGTAGTTAAAGAGTGCGTTGTTAAGGTGACGCAAAAAGTCAGCCGCCTCAATATTTTCGCAGCCGCCGTAGTCATTGGCGACCCATTCACCATCATTACGGCAGTAATTCAGATACAGCATCGACGCCACTGCATCCACCCGAATTCCGTCGATGTGGTACTTATCAAACCAAAACAGAGCGTTAGCCGCCAAAAAGTTTTTAACTTCAGGCCGCCCATAGTTAAAAATCAGCGTTCCCCATTCTTTGTGTTCACCTTTACGGGGGTCAGCGTGTTCGTAGAGGTGAGTACCGTCAAAAAAGGCCAGCCCGTGACCGTCTTTTGGGAAATGTCCTGGCACCCAATCCACAATGACCCCAATGCCGTGATAGTGGCACTGATCGACAAAGTACATAAAGTCTTGAGGTGTACCGTACCGTGAGGTACAGGCATAGTAGCCCGTCACCTGATAGCCCCAAGAGCCATCAAAGGGATGCTCTGAAACGGGAAGTAGCTCAATGTGGGTAAAGCCAAGGTCTTTAACATAAGGAATCAGGCGGTCTGCCAATTCCCGATAGGTCAGAAACCTGGCGTGGGGCTTGAGTTCTGCAACACTTATAGAAATTCCAGGCTCACCATTCTCAAGCAGAGGCGGATTATCAGAAGCGCCGTGCATCCAAGAGCCGATGTGCAGCTCATAAATTGAGACAGGCTGTGCCAGCGGGTCGGCATGACGACGATTTTCGAGCCAAGCCGAATCGTTCCAGGTGTAGTCATTGAGGTCAGCCACAATAGATGCTGTTTTAGGTCGAACCTCTTGGTAAAAGCCATAGGGGTCGGTCTTTTCGTAAATGTGCCCCTCTTCGTTTTTAACTTCGTACTTATAGCTTTCGCCTACTGCCAGCTCTGGAACAAAGAATTCCCAAATTCCGGTAGAACCTTTGCGCATTTGGTGCTTGCGACCGTCCCAATAGTTGAAGTCCCCAATAATAGAGACATTACGAGCATTAGGTGCCCAGACTGCAAAATAAACGCCGTTTACCCCGTCTAAGGTAGTAGGATGTGCCCCTAGCTTTTCGTAGATGCGCTGGTGGTTGCCCTCGGCAAAGAGATAGCGGTCATATTCTGTGAGCAGCGGAGATTTAAAGGCATAAGGGTCATACATGACCCGCTCATGCCCCCCTTCAGTCACTTTAAACTGATACGTGGGAAGTTCAGATCCAGCTAGCGCGCACTCAAAAAAATGCGGATGATGAGGCGACTGCATCGGATGCTCAGAGCGCTGATCTGGGCAGATCAGCGTCACGGCATCCGCCGTTGGCATGTAGGCACGAATCACCCAACTTGAAACACCATTTATCTCAGTCGCGTGAGGTCCCAAGACTTCAAAGGGATCATGATGCTGGTTGGCAATAATGCGCTGAACCTGATCGGGCGAAATCGAAACGGTCATGTAAAGTACCTATATTAAAAAATCCCAATCTAGTCAGCAGTGACAATCTGAGACCCAAAAATTGAGTATTAAAAACGATGTGTTAGGCAATTTTACCTAAGTGGTTTAAAAAGCTTGAGTTGTGCAAAGTTAAATCTTACAGGACAAACTCTGACCTGTTTAAGATCGCAAGGGTGAACGATGTATAAAGCGTTGAAAATAATGCATTTTTGAAGAATTGAGTCGCTTAGCACGACTTCTATAAAAGCTTGGTCATTATCAGTTTAATAGGATTCGATCTACAAATTTTGCAATGAGTTGATTTGCGTCTGGAGTCTCCTGGAGTGAAGCTAAAACCTGCTGTAGGTGGTCGTCATCGTCGAGATATCGGTTTTGATACCGCCGAATACGAGTTGCTAAGTCCTTTGGATTTAGCTCTGGGTGAAACTGGAACCCATAAAAGGGCTTGTCCACCAGCTTAAAGGCATGATACGGACATCTTTGGGTTGAGGCAAGGCATATTGCCTGATCGGGCAAGGTCAAGGCTCGCTCTTTATGTCCAGAGATGGCAAGAAAGCCATTGGGGACATCATGGAAGAGCAGATCATTTTGCGCGGCAGGGGACAACTGCATGGGATACACTCCCATTTCCATGTGGGCCTTATCTTCAATGACCTGACCCCCTAGTGCTTCCACTGCCAACTGAAAGCCGAAGCACGACGCAAAGACCGGAATGCTCTCCTGTACACAATACGCTAGTAGGGTCTTTGCGTCTTCGACAAAGGGATAATGAATCGGCTGTAGGACGGAGGCATCGCTGGAGCCACCCACAAAGACGGCATCGTATTCAGAGGCGCGTTTTGCACCAAAAGAAGGCGTGTCAAAAACGTTCAGCGTGGTGAATTGGGATTCGGCCAGGCCGCTATAAAATACAAATTCTTGCAGTTCCTCGGCTCGCGTTACATCATCTTCCCGAATTTGCAGATACAGAATCCGAAGCTTGGCAGGAGCAAGAACCATAACATCAACCGTGAGGCATGAAGCGCATTAGGGTGTTTACCCCATTATCAGGGCATATTGACCGCTATCCTGCTGCAAAATTGATCTCATTCTTTGATCGCTAAGCTGCTGTGAATGGCCTAAAGACTTTTGAAAACTTTGGTAACAGCCTATGATGGATGGGGTTTAAACCCACTCTTTACAGGCATGACTTAGCAAATGCGTTAAGTTAGGCAAACAATATCCATTTAAAATTCTGCTTTTAACAAGGCGCTATGGCCCTTTCTTCTAGCTCGGCTGTGCGTCCTCAGATCTTAATTTGTACGCTAATCAGGTCTGAGACGCTTCTTAGCTCAATCAATCAGGCATTAGAGCGCGATCGCTACTATAAGGTCGTGCAAAGCTCTGATGCAGACGCATTTTTTAAGACCGTTGTTCAAGATCGGTTTCTGATTGACTGTCTGATCATAGAGCAGCAGCCAGATCTAGATAAGGTCATTCGTCGCCTTCATCGGGAGGCAATTGTGCTGCCGCTTGTCATTTTGACTGAGACAGTGCTTGATGAGACTGAGTTCTCAGCAGATCCAGCATTGGTGGGTCTTATCCTTGATACAAGCCGCTATCATACGGCTGAAGTCCAGGTTGTTCAGACTGAGGTGCCACAGCTTATTTCGCATATTGAGCGTGCGATCGCCAATTTTTTGAAGCTTTCGCCCCAGTCTCGTTTACCCCATCAGCTCGAAACTGAAGATTTATCAACGCTGTCTGCCTTTGGGGAAACACTGGCGGCACAGCAGCAGCGACTGTCAGAGAAACTTCGCGAACGACTAGGCTACATTGGCGTTTACTATAAACGAGACTCACAGCTCTTTTTTAGACGTTTTACAAAGGAGGAGCGAGAAAGTTTTTTACTTGAATTAAAATCAGAATATAGAGATATAATTTTGAGCTACTTTCGTCAGGGCAGCGACATCAATCAGCAAATTGATGCTTTTGTTCATAAAGTTTTCTTTGCCGATATGTCTGTCTCTCAGGTTCTCGAAATTCACATGGAGCTGATGGATCGTTTAGCAAAGAAGCTCAAATTAGAGGGCCGCAGCGAAGATGTTTTACTAGATTACCGCCTGACGCTCATTGATGCGATCGCCCATTTATGTGAGATGTATCGACGTTCTATCCCACGGGAGCTATAGGCTTTTAGACAACAGCTACAGCCTTATTTTCTAAACTTTTTTTCCTCTATTTATAAGAAGAATTATTATGAGTGTCCGCCGAAAAACCTATGTCTTAAAACTCTATGTTGCGGGCAACACGCCCAATTCTGTCCGAGCCTTAAGAACCTTAAATACAATTCTTGAGAAAGACTTTCAGGGGGTTTATGCCTTAAAAGTTATCGACGTACTTAAAAATCCTCAGCTCGCAGAAGAGGATAAGATTTTAGCAACTCCAACACTTTCAAGGGTTTTGCCCCCGCCCGTTAGAAAAATTATTGGGGATCTTTCAGACAGGGAAAAAGTTTTAATTGGACTCGACTTACTCTATGAAGAATTAACCGATGCAAATGATGATGAAGGCTACGCCACTTAAGATAGAATTTCAAGGAAGAAATTAATTTTCATCTGCATTTTTAATAAGCAATTAAAATGACGAATATCAGAAATATTAATGTAGAAGAGCCTGCACCCCTTCGCGTGGAGGTGCCAAAAATTCGAACCAATATCGAAGGGTTCGACGACATTAGTCACGGAGGATTGCCAAGAGGACGAACCACTCTGGTGAGCGGCACTTCAGGGACAGGTAAGACCCTGTTTGCCATTCAGTTCTTGTATAACGGCATTGTTCAGTTTGATGAACATGCCGTTTTTGTGACTTTTGAAGAATCTCCCAGCGACATCATTCAAAATGCGATGAGCTTTGGATGGAATCTTCAAGCGCTGATTGACGCTGGCAAACTATTTATTTTAGATGCCTCGCCGGATCCCGAAGGGCAAGACATTGCAGGGGATTTTGATTTATCGGCGTTGATTGAGCGAATCCAGTATGCGATTCGCAAATATAAGGCAAAGCGAGTGGCAGTCGATTCTGTGACCGCTATTTTTCAACAGTATGATGCCGCTGGCGTGGTGCGCCGCGAAATTTTTCGCATGACGGCACGCCTCAAGCTGATTGGCGTGACCACGGTGATGACCACTGAGCGCATTGATGAGTATGGTCCGGTGGCTCGGTTTGGCGTTGAGGAATTTGTCTCTGATAACGTCGTGATTGTGCGAAACGTGCTGGACGGGGAGCGTCGCCGTCGTACTCTAGAAATTTTGAAGCTACGCGGCACAAGCCACATGAAAGGGGAATATCCCTTCACGATTACGGGCGACGGCATCAATATTTTCCCGCTGGGTGCCATGCGTTTGACTCAGCGATCTTCTAACGTGCGCGTGTCTTCGGGCGTGACAACTCTAGACGAAATGTGTGGCGGCGGCTTCTTCAAAGACTCCATCATTTTGGTGACGGGGGCGACGGGGACGGGAAAGACGCTGCTGGTCAGCAAATTTATCGAAAATGCTTGTTCTACGGGAGAACGCGCCATTTTGTTTGCCTACGAGGAGTCCCGCGCACAGCTTTCGCGCAACGCGTCATCCTGGGGCATCGACTTTGAGGAAATGGAGAGTAAAGGACTGCTAAAAATTCTGTGTGCCTACCCAGAATCGGCAGGTTTAGAAGACCATCTCCAGATGATTAAGTCTGAAATTGCCGAATTTAAGCCCTCGCGGATTTCCATTGATTCCCTATCGGCCTTGGCACGAGGCGTCAGCAATAACGCATTCCGGCAGTTTGTGATTGGCGTAACAGGGTTTGCCAAGCAGGAAGAGATTACCGGATTTTTTACAAATACCACCGATCACTTCCTCGGCTCCCACTCCATTACGGAATCCCATATTTCCACCATTACTGACACCATTTTGATGCTTCAGTACGTTGAAATTCGCGGTGAGATGTCTCGCGCCATCAACGTATTTAAGATGCGGGGTTCTTGGCATGACAAGGGCATACGGGAATATACCATTAGCGAACATGGACCAGACATCAGAGATCCATTCCGTAACCTTGAAGGCATTATTAGCGGTACGCCAACGCGGGTTTCCATTGATGAAAAAATGGAGTTATCGCGCATTGTGAAGGATGTGAAGGGGTTGACCGATGATGACCTTAAGCTGCTGTAGAGAGTCAAGAGAGGTGAGTTATGGGCGATCGCAATTCTGTAAAGCGTGACAAAAACGAAATCAATGCGGATCCTGCGACGGTTTTAGCCATTACGCTGGCTGCGCTTTTAATACCGCTACTTTTAGTGGGGCTATTTTCCCACTAAAGCCCTCCTAAAGAACCCCATTCGAGAGAATGCCGATTAGGATATAAAAGCTGCGGTCGCCGTTATGCTAACAGCATCTAATACTACTGCCTGTATTCGGTCGCCAGATGCAGCTACACATCGTTGAGAGTTGGGAGAACGTCCGTGTATTCTGTTTTAAAAAGCATTCAGCAAACCGCTTTACAAAGTCCTCAGACTTTGAATACCGTCGTTCGCTCGCGCCACTGCCGCGCTTGGATGGGGCTGATGGTGGCAATGGCAGGCTCCCTCGCCGCCACTCCCCTGCCCGTCTTAAGTCAGCCCAACGCTACCACGACCGCCATTACCTGCGACCCCAACACGCTGCCCCCCCCCGCCCTTAGTAGCGGAACCATTGGCGCTTCATCTACAGACGCTTTAGACTTAGGTTCTTTGCCCAGCAGCAATCCCAGCGCTAATGCCGCAGATTTAGGGACGCTGGCACCGCCTTCTAGTACCCTACAAGTCCCTAGCAAGCCAGAAGATGTCACCATTACAACAACGCAGGCGATTACCTTAGACCAGGCGATTGATTTAGCACAGCGCCGCAATCGAGATCTACAAATTGCTGCGCTTCAGGTTGAGCAGCAGCGCTTTGCCCTACGACAGGCTACATCTGCTTTGTATCCGGCGGTGAGTGCCAACGCCGGTATTACCCGCTCAGATTCTGCCCAAGCTGCGATCGCCGCAAAACAGGCTGGACTGCCCAATCGCCCCAATGCCAACAATAACTTTAGCGGCAGCGTAGGGCTTAATTACGATGTGTTCACCTCTGGACAGCGCTCTGCCAGCATTCGCGCCGCAGAATCTGCCCTTAAAAGCACTGAGAAAGTCTATCAAGCGCAACTGCGGCAGCTTCGTCTAGATGTTGCCAATGACTACTACGATCTACAGCAGGCGGATGAGTCGATCAAAATTGCGCAGCAGTCTGTTGATAATGCAGCAGAGAACCTACGGGTTGCCCAAGCGAGAGAATCCGCAGGGTTAGGCACTCGCTTTGACGTGCTTCAGGCTCAAGTCGCGTTGGCAGATCGCAGGCAGCAGTTGATTCAAGCTCAAAGTCAGCAGCAGGTGAGCCGCCGTCAGTTGGCTCAGCGGCTAAGCCTACCAGAGGTTGTCACTGTGGTTTCTAGCGATGCGGTGGCGATCGCAGGGACATGGACGCCATCGTTAGAAGAAAGCATTGTGCAGGCGCTTCAAAATCGCTCTGAGCTGGGTCAAGTAATCGATCAGCGCGAGATTGCTTTACAAAATCGTAAGGTGGCGCTCGGCAGTTTAGGCCCGCAGTTAACCTTTAATGCCAACATTGCCCTAGCGGATGATTTAGCCGATAACAACCTCGGCGCTTATGGCTACAGCGTGGGGGCACAGGCGAGCAAGACTATTTTTGATGGGGGGGCTGCAAAGGCGATCGCATCTCAGCAGCAGATCAATTCTTCTATTGCCGAAACCCAGTTTGATAGCTTTAAAAATGTGATTCGGTTTCAGGTTGAGCAAAACTACTACACGCTGCAATCGAGTCGAGAGCGCATTAGCACCACTCGCTGTGCCATTGAACAGGCTGAGCAGGGGTTAACTCTCGCTAAGCTGCGGCGCGATAATGGGGTGGGGACTAGCCTAGAAGTGAGTAATGCCACGACTGACTTAGCCCAAGCTAGAAATAACTATCTTGCGGCGATCATTTCCTATAACCGTGCGCTGTCTGCGCTTCAGCGATTTACGGCACAAAAGGCGACACCTTAAGATTTGGCATCAATAAGGTGATTACCAGAAAAGGTTGTACCGTCGAGATTGTACCCTTCGACTTCGCTAACGACAAGCTCAGGACACAGCAGGGCACAATCTCTATTCTCTAGCTGGCTGAGCGGCTTGTCCTGAGCTTGTCGAAGGGAGTCGAAGCAAGCGGTAGGCTGTTTACCAGAAATCACCTAGGCAAATGGAGCGTTTGGGAGATCGGCTGTATTCTCTCTCCGTCAAATCCCTGTGATGTACACACAAGTCCGAGAAAATCCCCTCCGAGGCGGGGTGCCCGTAGGGCGGGGTGGGTTAGTCCAAAGTGCTAAAGCCTAGTCTCATAAGTTATTTCAGCCTTTTGTCCCCCGTAGGTTTTAAGTGCGTTAAGAAAGGATCTTTGCATAAGCAAGTGCGTTATGAAAAGATAGCCTGCTATCTTTTCATAACGCTGAAAGTCGCTCTCTCTAAGATGAAGTTTTGAGCGCAGTGGCATAACCCGTAATTGGTAAAGTTCTTTTCTGTTTCGGGCATCATAGAAGCAGAGATGGGGTTAGCCAATGTCTGTCACGCTTACGATCTACGACGAAACGCTTTCGGGTGAAAAAATGCCTTGCCTAACGCTTGATTTTGCGGTGCAGCGGATAACGGTGCGAGATGTGATTGCGATCTCGTGTATCCAGAGGTACCGGACTACAACCAGTCGCAGCCGAAATACTTCAGAGGACTGGTGAATCCACAGATTCTGAGCAGGTTTTGAATGGCGATAAACTGCCCAAGCAACGCTCGATTGATTGGGAAAAACAATTTAGGAATTATCTAAAGCTGCCAAAAACTAATCGTGTTAAAAAACGATGTTAATTTTTCTGCATTTAGACTGCATTTTGCAGCCTAAATGCCTAATTTTGGAATATTATACTGAAAGCTTGCAGTCTAAATGTCCCAAGAAAGATATTAGTCTATGATTATTCGGTCTAATATCTTTATTAAGATAAATAGGCTGCAATCATCCGTCTAATTATAGTTATGCAAGTTTTAGACCCGTTGAGGGAATACTACAAACAGTTATCTTTTTAGCTTGTAAAA
>JAGVDA010000134.1 GCA_020058975.1 Thermosynechococcus sp. WC_1
AGACTGCTGTAGCAACACGGAGCTTTAGCCAAGACATCACCCGCAAGCATCGCCGTCTTTGATCGCCCCGTGTTGCTACAGCAGTCTCCCCTATGGTCGCGGGTGATTATTTGGGGTATTGTCCTTAGCACCGCAGCGGTTGTAGGCTGGGCCTGTTTCTTTAAGTTTGATGAGGCGATTCCGGCAGCAGGCCAGTTAGAACCCCAAGGTGCCGTGAAGGACGTGCAGTCTCCTGTCACGGGTGTGGTCAAATCCATCCTGGTTAAAGATGGGCAGCGGGTCAAAAAGGGAGATGTGCTGCTAACCCTCGATCCAAAGGGCGCACAGTCAGAATTGGCTTCTTTAAGACGGGTACGAGAATCCCTCATGGAGGAGAACGCTTTTTATCGTCAGTTAATGCAGCAGTCTTCAGCCTCTTTCAGTATTCCAATCCCCAGCCGTCTGAGTTCACCTCAGATGCTGGCATTAGCTGAAAGTCGTCGGGCGTTGATGAGCGAAACACAGCTCTATCGTGCCCAGGTGAGGGGCAGCGGAGAAGGCGTGTCTCTTACGCCTGAGCAGCAGATGCGTCTGCAATCGAGTCTGCGGGAAGAAACGTCACGAGCGAGCGCAGCCCGTCTAGAAAAGGAACAGTTGCAAAAGCAGCTCCAGCAGGTGGTGATCCAGCAGGCCAGCACCCGTAAAACTTTAGCCTCTAATCAAGGACTGCTCAACAATATTGCCCCCGTGGTGGCCTCTGGAGGGCTTGCCAAAGTAGAACAGCTTAAGCAAGAAGAGGCGGTGCAAAAATCCCAGGCTGAGGTAGATCGGCTCCAGCAGGAATATGACCGACTGAAACTGACCATTTCCCAGGCTAATGAGCGACTGGACAATACAGAGTCTGTATCTACCAGGGACGTATTAGGCACAATCTCAACGAATGAAAAGCAAATTGCACAGATTGATAGTCAGTTTGCCAAAGTCTTAGTCGAGAATGAAAAGCAAATTGCGGATATTGATAACAAGCTCAATCAGGCCACTATGACGTTGGACTATCAGAAGCTGGTTGCGCCCACGGATGGGGTCGTGTTTGAACTCAAACCGAAAGCACCTGGATTTGTGACAAACACCACGGAACCTGTTCTTAAGATTGTGCCAGCGGCGGGGTTATTAGCAAAAATCTTTATTACCAATCGAGATATTGGGTTCGTCAGGCCAGGGATGGACGTGGATGTGCGGGTTGATTCGTTTCCCTTTAGTGAGTTTGGCGATATCAAGGGCACGCTCACCTGGATTGGTTCCGATGCGCTGCCGCCAACACAGGTGCGAAACTACTACAGCTTTCCGGCGACGGTTAAGCTCAAGACTCAATCGCTTTCGACTCAACAGCGACGGCTAGAGCTGCAATCGGGTATGTCTCTGAGTGTCAATATCAAAACTCGACAGCGTACAGTAATGAGTATTTTTACAGACCTGTTTACAGGGGAAATGGAGAATCTTAAGCATCTGCGTTAGAGGTTCCCCCGCGCCAACCCTCAGACCGCAAGCGCTAACTGCACCTGCCTCAACTTCCGCCCATCCTCCGGCAACGGCTCAGGCTCAGCGCAAACCGCCCCACAGTGCTTCTGATCGGTGCATCGCTTGCAATATTCACCTGTGCTTGGCTCCCACTCGCTATCGTTGCGCAGCCGCAAAGCCAAACCGGAGATAAGCTGCTGCACCTGCTCTTGATGAGCCTCAGTCACTTCAAAGCTGAGACTTTCGCCAGCCCGAAGGAAGATCAGCGTTAGCCGCTTGAGGGACTGGTGATAGACCTGCTGGAGTGCCAGATAATAAAGCCCAAGCTGTACATCTACAGAATCAGGCGTAGAAGCATTTTTGGTGGTCTTATAATCAATCAGCTCCAGATCGCCATTCACATGATCAAGACGGTCATAACGCCCATTAAGGGCAAATTCAATATTCTCAAACTGAATCTTTGCCGAAATCTTACTCTCTACTCCAAGTGGACGCGGCATCACATCCAAGGGTGCAACAAAGTCATGATAATACCGCTGTAGAATCGTGCGACCATCCTGAATCTGTGCTTCAGAGAGCTTGCTAATACTGCGACTCCAGCAGGCTTCAAACCAATCCCATCCAGGCTTATGCTCGTTGTAGTGCCAGTCTCGATAAGCAAAGGCCAGCGCCAGATGCAGCGCATTGCCCAAATCCGGTGAACCGAAAGCACCAGGTGCGCTAATCCCCCGCTCATAGCGAAAGCTGTAGGCTTGGGGGCATTGCTTGTAGGTGACGAGCTTAGTTGCAGAGAGGGAGTAAGTCATGGGTGCCACCGAAAGGGGTGTTGACGCTATTGTAGCGATCGCCCAGTAGGAATAAATTACTTGATAGCGCTTCCCTTGTAGAAATAGCCCATCACCGCTGGTAAATCGGGTTCAGGAAATGCTTCGATTTCCATGTGACTAAACTGAGCCTCAACCAATTGCCGTATATTTCGATTGAAATTGCAGCCATCCCCGATGACGCGCTGAATCGGGTTTAAACGGTTTTGCCAGACCTGTACCTTACGGTTATCACTGAGTCCATGCTCTACAAAGAAGAAGTGCCCCCCAGGCTTGAGAACACGATAAATTTCCTGTAATGCTTGCGTCACGTTTGAGATGCTACAAAGCGTCCAAGTGCTTACGACACAATCAAAGGTCTGGTCTGCCATGGGTAACGATTCGCTGCTCAAGGTTAGGGACTCTACTTCAAACGTAGGCGGGGTGTCTTGACGCCGTCGCGCTGCGATCGCACGGGCACCAGGATTGTTATCAACCGTCGTCAGTTTAGTGACCGTCTCTGGGTAGAAGGGCAGATTTAAGCCTGTGCCAAACCCGATCTCTATAACGCTACCAAAGGTATTGGCAAGCAGTGAACGCCGATGAGCTGCCAGGGGTTCTCCAGACATTGATAGATCCATCAGTCTGGGAAACAGATATCTAGAGTAAAGATTCATTTGAGCTTAACCCCATCCAGCAATCCCCTTCTTCTTACCACTTTTCAGTGTCTGAGCCACCGCTCCCTTCGGTTCCACTTCAGCTTTGCCACTGCACCGACTACGCTTTTCTGATGCTGGGCGATCACTTGGTAGAAGTGCTGGGGTTGGTCGTTCATGGAATGGAGGGAGGCTGATTCAATGATGGTAACGAGTTTTGGCGCGGCCTTCAATTTCCAATACCATTACGAGAAAGATAGCAAGTAAAATCATTTAGCCCAAAACGCGGTCATCATGAGCATTAACTATATTTTCAGCATCAATAGCGGTAGGTCAGGTTCCGATTACCTGACAGAAATCTTTTCAAAAACAACGAACGCCTTCAGCATGCATGAAGGATTTCCCATCATGAATGGCAAACCGATGCAAGCCTTCAACCAAGGGGAAGACACCGCATTGTGCCAACTCATGCCTCTGAAACTGCAACAAATTAACAACAGCAGACAAAAAGGTAAAAAAATTTACTGTGAAACAAATCATTCCTACATCAAAGGCTGGGGCTATCTCATCCCTGATGAATATATTCCCCAAAAAGAAATTGGTGTCATCATTCTTCGCAGAAATATTGATGACAGTGCCTATAGTCTCCTTAGAGTTCACGATATCCCTAGCTACACAGAGTTTAGTCGGACATGGTATCTTTCTCCAGAAGCCACATTTAACTTAAGTCGTCCACCTGCCAACGCCAATGCCTATGAACTCTGTCGCTGGTATGTTCAAGAAATCAATTTAAGAGCAGAACACTATCAGTCCAAGTTTCCGAATATCACCTATTTTGAATGTGATCTAGAACAACTCAATGACTACACCTTTGTCCTTAAAATGTTCGAGATCTTTGGATTAAATCCTTCATCCGACCTAAAAACAACGTGTGGCAATCCCTTAAATAGTCGGAACGAGTGGCCCAAACTGTCGCTTGAAGAACTTCTTGAAGTTTCTCCTTACCCAAAAGTTGATGATTTACCTCCCGAAGACCGCGATCATCGACTCAAACAAATGCTCGATTACATCAAGCAAAACTATTCCAGCGAGATTCGGCAGATGGAGCCAAACTATGCAATGGGAGGTACATTAGCCTTAGCGGCAGTAAACATCGTAGCGCTTGCTGAAGCTGAACTAGAAAACCATTTTCAGGTCTCACTTAAATTCTCAGAATTGGAAAAAATTTTGATTCTAGAATTGACCCGTTCGATCAATCGTCAAGATTTTTCCTTTGTCTTTGCTAAGCGTCACGTTATGCCCAGCATTCATTATCAGTACGACTTTAACTGTATTCCAGACCTACAAACAATCATCACAATCTTAGGAATTACAGCTATTCCTGGTCTTCTGAAAGTCATCTTCAAAGGATTATGGGGCAGAGATTATACCCATCGACTAGCGGGATCTTAAGTTCACTAATGATTTTGCAACGAAAAATCATCCACGTAGACATGGATGCCTTTTACGCTTCCGTAGAGCAACGGGATAACCCCCAGTATCAAGGCCAACCTTTGGTCGTAGGTGGTAGTCCTGATAAACGCGGTGCAGTTGCAGCCGCCAACTATGAAGCCCGTCAGTTTGGCATTCATTCTGCCATGCCATCGCGCACTGCCATTCAGCGCTGCCCACACCTTATCTTTGCCCCGCCACGGTTTGAGGTCTACCGAGAAATATCAGAGCAGATTCGGTCGATCTTCCTGAGCTACACCGACCTTGTAGAGGCACTGGCTTTAGATGAAGCCTATCTAGATGTGACTGCGAACAGAAAGGGCACTCATTCCGCCACGGCGATCGCCCGTGAAATCAAGCAGGCAATTCTGCAAAAGACACAGCTCACAGCTTCAGCAGGGGTATCGTTCAACAAGTTCCTGGCGAAGATTGCATCTGGGATGAATAAGCCGGATGGATTGACGGTCATTCAGCCCGATGAAGCAGAGCCATTCATAGAGGCATTACCCATAGAGGCATTCTATGGGGTAGGCCGTGCCACAGCCGCCAAGATGCAGGAGCTAGGCATTCGCACGGGAGCCGATCTCAAACAGTGTAGTGATCGCAAACTGGCGCATCATTTTGGCAAAGTTGGACTGTTCTATTACCAGATTGCCAGAGGAATTGATGAGCGCCCCGTCAATCCCAATCGAATCCGTAAATCCATTGGCGCTGAGACGAGCTTTGACCCTGACCTGGAAGGACGAGCCATCATTGAGCAGAAGCTGGAGGCGATCGTCCAGGAAGTCCAGCAGCGGATTGAGCGCAATGGCGCAAAAGGTCGCACGATTACACTGAAGGTGAAGTTTGCGGACTATCGCCAAATCACGCGCAGTCGGACGATGCTGGAGAATGTGGCAGGCAAAGGCCAGGTTTTGGAGATTGCGAAAGAACTCCTTAGGGGTGTTGAGCTTGAAGCCCAGAAGGTCAGACTGCTAGGAATAACACTGTCGAACTTGAACGCAGAAGCGGATGAACCGAGCTACAAGCAGATGGAATTAGATTTACAGTTGTCTCTCTTGTCAGTAGAGCCATTTGACGAAATAGATTGGAAGTGAGATTGATGCTTTAAATCAGCGTGAACTACTGAATTTGGATATGACTATCAGTTACATCGCGCAATAAGATGGAGAAATAGAGAAACCCACAAAAAATAGTAAATAATGCCATCGACTACCTCAGAACTATCCCCACTCGACTCCCTCATCACCCTAAAATCCCAGTACGAACGATCGCTCTCCGAAGCAGAGACGCAAGCAAGCCACCTGAGAGAACAGCTTTCGCACGTCAATGCCCTGCTGCTGAATCAGCTAGTA
>JAGVDA010000354.1 GCA_020058975.1 Thermosynechococcus sp. WC_1
GATGTCGGTGATGTATTGTTTCGGGCTAATAATGACCAAACATGGAGTCTTGCATCATTGACCGATCTATCTAAATTTGATTCTTGGATAGTGACGGCGACCAATTCAGAATGGTTTGAGGTGCCTAGTGTTCGAGGTGCAATATCAATTCCAAGTCATGGCTTAGGGGCTGACGGTAGCTTGCTTTTAATGGACTGGCGTGTGGACGGCAAAACAACAACCGACATGCCACCCGTCGGGGCAAGGCGATTCATTTTAGGGAAAATTATTAATCCTAATTTGATTGACTATGCCCCTGAAAATACCTTCGTAACGGTGGCGTGATGACTAGGATAATTGATGCAACACCAAAAGCCTCAAGTGCCACTTCAAACACCATTGAAGTTGTACAGGCAAACACGTTTACTGCGCCTTGTGTTTTACGCCATGCTGCGGCAAGTTGGGTGAAGGCAAAGGCTGATTCAGCGGCAAATGCTGACATTTGGCTATGCACTGCTGCAACACCGACATCATTCAAAGTGGCAAGCTCTGTTGAAACTTATCCTTTCCCTAATCACGGATTAGGTGCAGACAATGCGGTACTAATGCTATCGCCGACCGTTGATGGCGCAATTGTCACAAGTGTATTGCCAACGGGTTCTGTACGGGTCTTGATTGGCATTATTTTTGATAAAGACAATATTTTATGGATGCCTAGCTTAAAAATAGAGGTGGTTTGATGGGTGTTATATTAATTCCGCAAAATAACACAACAAACCCAGTCGTTGAAGCAATCATTCAAACGACTTTGCCTGAATCTTTATTAAGAGTAGGGGCCACCTATTTAACCGGAACATCATACTCAAAAACACTGACATACAAAGGAAAAACATACACTCCAGGGAATTTAATGCTTGTCACTGTAAATGCAAACGAGTTAGTCTTTTTACCTGTTCCTGCAAACTATGTTTTTACCGTTGGTGGCAAAACGTTTAAAGTTAATGCCGATCGCAGTCGCATTGGTATTATTGCAGGCGGCGAGCCGATCCTTTGGCGACTCATTAAAACGATTCAATCAACCGATCCGGCTGATACCTCTCCCGCATTCTTGCCAACGGAACAAGGCATTGTCACAAACGGAATCGCGCCAACAAAGTTTAGCTATTTCTATAAAGTCAACGATATTTACCAGTCTGAACCGCTTCAAGATGGTGTAATTTTTCGATACATTGAGCCAGGGAGTGGGGCAATTACATGGCGGAAATTTGCAGTTGCCGGAGAGGGTGGGATCTTTGAAAACTTTGGAGGAACCCCAGAAGCCACGATCGCCTCCATAAATAATATTGATTTTGCAAATTTGTCGGATCTTAATGCCATCGTAAATGCGCTTGATACCGTAGATGACAAGCCTTTCACTGCTGCCATCTTTGGGCGCGATGGCAAGCAGATGATTGATATGAGTATTTTGGTGAATGGTCAAATAGACAAAAGGCAAAACGGGCTTTATTATTTTTCGTGCGTTCAGGGAGATCTTGACCTGTCTAGTGCCGTTCGCGTGTCCCCATTTTTGCAATACTCAATCGCTAATATTGGACGCGCGCGGGTTCTGGTTTGGAAAGGCGATCGCTTTGGTGAAGATGAAGCTTGGATAAAGTCAGATGCTCCCATTGGTGCAACATCTTCGGCTCCAAGAATTTCGATTGGCACAACACCTCAGTATTGGGTAAAATCCAAACCTCAGATTTCAGTTGAGCAACAGTTAGCCTCAGCGCTTGAAAAAGTTGATTCGTTCACCGAAACAGATCCGGTTGCGACTGAGCAAGTTAAGACACTAGAAACCAAAGTTACAGACCTTGCAACAACCGTTGATACACTGCCAACCACAGCCATCATTGATGCAGTCAAGACGAGTGTCACAACCTTGCAGACTGACCTTACTGCCCTTGATAAATCCAAAGCCAGTGCGGAGAGTGTAACTGCACTGGACACCTCCGTTAAAGACCTGGACACCGCACTAAAGGCTCTTGCGGCGTTACCTCCCGATGTTTCGCAAGCTGAGTTAGATGCGGCGATCGCAGCCTATGAAGCAGCAGACAAGGCGGTCAATACTGCAATTGATGGCGTGAAGGCGACGGCAGACACGGCAAAGGCTGCTCTGGATAAGGCGATCGCAGATCTCAAAAAGCTTCAGACTATTGAGTCATCAAATCCACCAGACTTTGACGACCCGAATTGGGCAGTCTGGATTCAGCGCGTTTACGATTATTCTGCTCTCAGTGGAACCGCAAGAGCATGGCTGCGAACTCCCAATACAAACGACGGGCTTCCATTCCCGAATTCATGGACAGAAACCGTCACGCCGCCCACTTTGGCAGACGCAAAACCAGACCCAAGCCGAGTAGATCTGCTTGCTCTTGAATTACCTCAAGGGGTGCGGTTCAGGTTCCCTACGACCGTCCCTCTCAATAGTTCGCTATCTTGTGATATTTCATTCCCTGCTGGGGTATTTACAGGCATTTCTTATCAACTTGCAGACGAGAATAAGGCCATCATCCCTAAGACCCCCAAAGGACAGATGGTGACAGAGACAGATAGGGCGGCTGGAATTGGATGGGCTTCTGTGCCAAATAATGCCAAGTTTGCTCAGTTTAATTTTGCCTATAAAAATGGTGGCAACCTGCCCTTTGAATTCCCTATTACGATCTCATAGGAGGCTCCGGTGAAAAAAACATTAACTCCATTACTGCCAGAGAATCCGGCGATCGCATCCATTGATACTGCCTATAAAGCGGCTGACAAAGCCATTGCCGATGCAGCCACAGCACTGACAACCAGGGTGACGGCAGAAGAGAAAGCA
>JAGVDA010000283.1 GCA_020058975.1 Thermosynechococcus sp. WC_1
GTCAATAAACATATTCAGCGTTTAGTTAAACAAAATTCGATTGTAGCGAAGGGTTCTACAAAGAATAAAAGCTATCAGCTATATCCTTTGATTAAATGGAAGCAGATCTACCCACTCACGAGCAAGCTTGAAGAAGATATTGTTTGGGATTCCAGTATTAAGTCTTTTGTTGCTGATTTATCCACTAACGTGAGGGATATTTGGGTATATGGATTTACTGAGATGCTCAACAATGCGATCGATCACTCATCTGGCAAGGAAGTGATGATTCAAGTTGAGAAAACAGCTATTTATACTGAGATTATTATTCGCGATGACGGTGAAGGAATCTTCAAAAAAATCAAGAACGAGCTACATCTCCATGATGAACGCCATGCCGTTCTTGAATTGTCTAAGGGTAAGTTAACCACTGATCCAGAGCGTCATAGTGGTCAGGGCATATTTTTTGCATCACGGATGTTTGACCAATTCGCAATTCTTTCTGGGAATGTTTATTTCTCCCATGAGTTCAATCAGACAGAAGATTGGATTCTAGAAAGAGATAAGCCCCAGTCAGGAACCACTGTTTTTATGAAACTCAATAACAATACGTTGAGAACGTCTAAACAGATATTTGATAGCTTTTCATCGGGTGATGATTATGCGTTTACTAAGACGGTCGTGCCTGTTCGTCTCGCTCAATATGGCGATGAAAGGTTAGTATCGCGCTCTCAGGCTAAGAGGCTACTGGTAGGGGTTGATAAATTCAAAGTAGTGGTGTTTGATTTTTCTGGTGTTGAAGCAATAGGGCAAGCATTTGCCGATGAAGTTTTTCGTGTTTTCAAGAAGCAACATCTAGAGTTGGAGATTGTGAGCTGCAATGTCAGCCAAGATATTGCACAGATGATTCGTAGGGCAGAAAGCACATTCGATGACTGAAAATGCGCGATGGAAGCGCAATGGCACAAACGCGACTCTTTACAATAGAGAAAACACTTTGACTAAACTCCTGTGAAAAAGCGCGTCACTCTCACATTTCCGCGTCGCATGGTGCAAATGCCCGTGACCTATCGGCTGGCGAAAGACTTTAACGTTGCCGCCAATATTATTCGGGCGCAGGTGGCACCGAATCAGATCGGAAAAGTGGTCGTGGAGCTTGCGGGGGATATTGACCAGCTAGATGCGGCCTTAGACTGGCTGCGATCGCAGGACGTAGGGGTTTCTCTTGCCAACCGCGAAATCTTGATTGACGAAGAATCCTGTGTTCACTGCGGTTTATGTACAGGCGTATGCCCCACAGAGGCGTTATCTCTCGACCCTAAAACCTTCATGCTCAACTTCACGCGATCACGCTGTATTGTCTGCGAACAGTGTGTACCCACCTGTCCGGTTGAGGCTATTTCGACCAATTTCTAGAGATATGGGTTTGAGCTAAACTACAGATAACAAATCTGGCAGCGAAGACTATGGTTGCGTCTGTATCTAAAACAGAACCCATTGAAACAGAACCCATCTTTGAACTTGACCCAATTGTCATCCAGCTCACCGATGAACAGTTTGAAGAACTTTGCCGCAACAATCGAGATTTACGCTTTGAGCAAACCGCAGCAGGAGATTTAATCATTATGCCGCCCACTGGCTGGGAAACCGGCAATCGCAATAGTGAAATGACCTATCAAGTTCAGGCTTGGAGCCGTAAAATAAAAACGGGCAAAGCCTTTGATTCCTCTACGGGGTTTATTCTGCCCAATGGCGCAAAGCGATCGCCGGATGCATCTTGGGTGAGTCAAGTAAGACTGGATGCGCTAAACCCTAATCCAGATAAGTTTTTGCCCCTAGCCCCTGACTTTGCCATTGAGCTACGGTCTAAATCCGATAATCTCCGAACCGTGCGCCAGAAAATGCTGGAGTATATGGCGGTGGGGGTGCGGCTGGGCTGGCTGATTAATCCTCAAGATAAGCAGGTGGAGATATATAGACTCAATCAGCCCGTCGAGATTTTGCAGTCTCCTGAACAGCTTTCTGGGGAAGCGGTGCTACCTGGATTTGTTTTAGAGCTGAAGGAAATTTGGGGTTAGGCTTGTGCAAAGCGTAGGGAAATAGACGTGCCAACCTTTCTGAATCTAGATACGCTCATCGAGCTAATGCTCGCCATTAGCCTCAGCAGTGCCGCTGGGTTTCGGGTCTTTGTGCCGTTGTTGGTCTTGAGTGCGGCAGCAGTCTTGGGTCATGTGGATTTGCCCCCTAGTTTTGACTGGATTGAAACCCCTCAGGCGCTGGGACTATTTGCGATCGCCGCTATCTTAGAAATTTCAGGCTATGCCATCCCCTGGTTCGACCATGCCTTGGACTTGGTGGCTACCCCTGCCGCAGTTTTGGCAGGAACCGTCATGACCGCCTCCCTCGCGCCGGAAATGGATCCGTTAGTGAAGTGGACTTTAGCCTTGGTGGCAGGTGGCGGCACGGCAGGGTTAACGAAGGGGATCATGAATCTGCTGCGCGGCACTTCAACGGCAGCGACGGGTGGGGTAGCGAATCCTATTTTTTCTGCCTTAGAACTGCTGCTAGCCGTTACGCTCTCTGTCCTTGCAGTGACGATTCCCATTGCGGCAGGCGTGGTGGTCATTGGGGTTTTTGGGGTTTTAATTTTCAAACTGTGGCGCTGGTTTGAAGGGTATAAAAGTCGCCGAGCTGCCGCTGTGCAACCCAAGTCGTTCTAGGCTAGTTTTTTAGATAAAATAAACCGCTGTTTTCCAGGTGGATAGTCTTCCATGGTGGCAAACACGCTAAAGCCTAGCTTTTCGTAAAAGGGTTTTGCCTGAAAGCTATAGGTGTCGAGCCAAACAGAGTGGCAACTGCGATCGCGTGCCAGTGCCTCCACCTGCGCCATCAGCCGAGTGCCCCAGCCTTGCCCACGATACGCCTCAATCACCGCAAAACCGCCTACAAACAGCCATCCCCAACGGCTGTCGCCCGTTGCGCCACCCACCATCTTGCCCTGGGGATCTCGCAGCACAATCAAAAACTTCTCAGCGTCAAAAGACACCCCATGAGCCAGATTGTATTCCCGCAGAATGTCAAAGATAGAAAGCTGTTCTGCCTCCGTTGGCTCCTGAATCGTCTCAATGGATAACATTCTGTTTACCCTCAACGGCTAAGCTAGGCTTCATTTGCCTGTTGCCAATAATTGTAGGCACTGTAGGCCATCGTAACCACCCCCGTCAAAATGGCAGACTCATCGGCTTCAAACTGAGGGTGGTGCAGTGGATGATTGACTTGACCCTTGCGCCCCACCCCTAACCGAAACATGGAGCCTGGCGCATGTTCTAAAAACAGCGCAAAATCTTCAGCCCCTAAAGACGGCTCCGGCAAAACCGAGACACGCTCTACGCCCAATGCCTCTTGTGCAGAGCGCTCTAAGAGCTGCGTTAGGCGCGGGTCGTTGTGTACCGAAGGCACCCCTCGTTCGTAATTGAGGTGGTAGCGCGCCCCGTAGGGTTTACAAATGCCTGCCACAATGTCTTCAATCCATTCCGGCAGACGCGCATGGGTTTCAGGATGCAGCGATCGCACGGTTCCTTTCATCACCACTTGGTCAGCAATCACATTAGGCGCACGTCCCCCAGAAATTTGACCGACGGTTAGAACCACAGGGCGCAATGGATTGTGGGTGCGGCTAATCGCCTGTTGCAGCGTGGTAATGACCTGAGCGGCAATCCAGATCGCGTCAATGGCCTCGTGGGGTCTAGCACCATGACCAGATTCGCCAATAATGGTTAGCTCTAAGTTATCGGCGGCGGCGGTTAAAGAGCCGTAGCGCACCGCAATCGAACCTGCCGGAATAGAGGGAAAAACATGCACTGAAAGAAACGCATTAATCCCGTCGATTGCGCCATCCGCAATCATCCAGCCTGCACCCTGAGCAATTTCTTCAGCAGGCTGAAAGAGAAAGCGGACTGAGCCAGGAAGATGCGATCTCAGTTCCGCCAACACCATCGCCGTCCCTAGCCCTACGGTGGTATGAATATCGTGACCACAGGCATGCATCACACCAGCATTGCGAGAGGCAAATTCTAAAGCCGTGCGCTCTTGAATCGGCAGCGCATCCATGTCAGTACGGATTGCCAAACGGCGCGGGTCTGTTTCTTGCCCCGTCAAATCACCAATTACGCCCGTTTTGCCGACACCTTCACGAACTTTCAGTCCACAAGAAGAGAGAACCCCCGCTACATAAGCAGAGGTTTGATGCTCTTGTCCGCTCAGTTCAGGGTGGAGGTGAAGGTGGCGACGAATTTCAATGAGTCGCGGGGCTAGACTTGTAGCCAGTTCCTGAATTTGAGACAGCATGAGGTCTAAAATTGGGCGAAAAAACTGAAATTGAAACGCATCTTGTAGGGGCGTAAGGCCCTTCGCCTCTACGGAGGTTTCGGATCCCATCAAAGATTGACATAACCTAAATATAACGTTTTGTCGTTACGGGGACAGATTCAACACCTGCCTTTTGCTTCGTAATTCTAGACTGCTTACCATCAAGAACCGCAGTCTCGTATCAATCACTACAGATATAGGCTACCCCAAGGTCGTTAGTATACGGGCATAGGTCATTGGAGGCGGTAGCCCGTGCGGTTTGATAGCTACGATCCCGAAACACAAGGGTTTTACGATGAGCTGTTTATTGACAAAAACCAGCCACGTCCAGAGGGACAACCCCTCGTAGACCGCATCCACTCTCTGCCGCCAGGAGAGCTAATGCTGCGTCAGGCGGCAGCATCAGCCGCAATGTATAAGCTAGGCGCAACCTTTAACGTCTATGGCGATGAAGATGCAGAAGACCGGATTTTTCCCTTTGATGTGATTCCGCGTATTGTGGCGGTAAGTGAGTGGGAATATTTAGAGCGCGGCCTCAAACAGCGCATCCACGCCCTTAATCTCTTTCTAGACGATATCTATCACGATCAAAAAATTGTGGCAGATGGGCACATCCCATTAGAACTCATTGAGTCAGCGACAGGATTTTTGAAGCCCTGCGTGGGGCTAAACCCGCCGGGTAAGGTCTGGTGTCATATTACGGGCACAGACTTGGTACGCGATAAAGCAGGACAATGGTTTGTTTTAGAAGACAATATGCGCTGTCCTTCGGGCATTTCTTACGTGCTAGAGAATCGGCGCGTGATGAAAAATACCTTCCCGCAGGTGTTTGCCAAAATGCAGATTCAGCCTGTAGATGAGTACCCTAGCCGTTTGCTAGAGGCGTTACTGCATCTGGTACCTTCTCAAGTTGAGCATCCCACGGTTGTAGTGCTGACGCCAGGTATCTACAACTCTGCTTACTTTGAGCATTCGTTTTTGGCGCAGCAGATGGGCATAGAGCTAGTCGAAGGCCAAGATTTAACCGTGGTGGATGGCTATCTCCAGATGCGCACCACTAAAGGACTCCAGCGCGTTGACGTGATCTATCGACGCATTGACGATGACTTTATTGACCCTAAAGTGTTTAGAGCTGACTCTATGCTAGGGGTGCCTGGTCTGATGGAGGTTTATAAGGCCGGACGAGTGGCGATCGCCAATGCCCCTGGCACAGGCATTGCGGACGATAAGGTGATCTACGCCTACGTCCCCAAGATGATTGAGTATTACCTCGGCGAAGAACCCATTTTGCCCAACGTGCCCACCTACCTCTGCTGGGAGGCAAAGCAGCTTGCCTATGTGCTCGAAAATTTAGACAAACTCGTCGTTAAATCTGCCAATGAAGCGGGTGGCTACGGGATGCTGATTGGGCCTCATGCCACTGAAGCAGAGCGCGAAGCGTTTGCAATTAAAATTCAGGAAAATCCACGAAACTATATTGCTCAGCCCACGCTATGCCTCTCGCGGGTGCCAACTATCTTGGGCGACCAAATTGAAGGGTGCCATGTCGATCTGCGTCCCTATATCCTCTACGGCAAAGAAATTTATGTCCATCCAGGCGGACTTACCCGTGTGGCCTTAAAAAAAGGTTCCCTGGTGGTGAATTCATCCCAAGGGGGAGGGAGTAAGGATACCTGGGTTTTATACTAAATCATGAATTTAATAATCTCAAACTTTGACCCTCACCCCCAGCCCCTCTCCCAGAACGGGAGAGGGGAGCCGGAGTTTCTTGTTCCCCTTCTCCCGTTCTGGGAGAAGGGGTTAGGGGATGAGGGAGTGCAAAGCGTATCGCTCCTAAACAATTCTGGGTCTTATTTAATCCACGATCCTAAGCAATTTTCTAGGTTATTTAATTCACAATTCCAAGCACGTTGAACCCTACCAAAATTGCCCATGCTGAGCCGCGTTGCAAATTCAATTTACTGGCTAAATCGCTACATCGAACGGGCTGAAAACGTCGCCCGTTTCCTAGACGTCAACCTCAACCTGCTGCTGGATATGCCCTCTGGCATTGAGCAGCAGTGGAAGCCTCTCGTGGCGACGACAGGCGATCGCGATTTTTTCACCAAGCACTACGGCGATGCCACGCCCGAAAACGTGGTTAAGTTTCTGGTGTTTGATCGCGCTTACCCCAACTCCATTCTGTCCTGTCTTCAAACCGCCCGTGAAAATGCGCGATCGGTTCGTGAAATCATTTCTTCTGAAATGTGGGAGCGCGTTAACGCCTTTCACATGATGGTGGCA
>JAGVDA010000197.1 GCA_020058975.1 Thermosynechococcus sp. WC_1
AGCGTGGTTTTGCCCACTCCGTTGCGCCCAATCAGGCAAACCATTTTGCCTGATGCCACCCCCATATCCACATTGCGTAAAATGTGACTCTCCCCGTAGTAAACATTCAGGTTAGAAATATCCAGCATCGGCTGAGAGCCTGTGTCAGGATACTGCGTGGCGACGGCTCCGGAGGCTTGACTCATAGCAATTTCCTATCTAATTTTCCGACTTAAGTAAAATTCCTAAAAATCTTCTATTCAACGTGTTCAGTTTCTTCGGTGCCCAAGTACACTTCAATCACCTTGGGGTCGTTTTGAATCTCGTCCATCGTGCCTTCACACAGCACCGTACCCTGGTGCAGCACCGTCACTTTTCGAGCAATCTGGCGCACAAACTCCATGTCATGCTCAATCACCATAATGGAGTGGCTTTCGGCAAGGGCTAAGAGGAGGCTCCCTACGTTTTCGGTTTCTTCATCCGTTAGACCCGCGACGGGTTCATCTACCAGCAGTAGGTCAGGCGACTGCGCTACCAGCATTCCAATTTCTAGGCGCTGTTTTTCGCCGTGAGACAGCAGTTCTGCCAAGATATCGGCTTTAGGCACTAACCCAATGGTTTCTAGTAGCCCCGCAATGGTGCGACGTTCGCCAGCAGCGGGTCGCCCCAGTAGTGAGGCAAACACGTTTTTGCTGGCGGCACAGGACAGTTCTAGGTTCTCGCGCGGGGTGAGTTTTTGGTATACGCGCGGGGTCTGGAATTTTCGACCAATCCCCATCCGCGCAATTTGATGTTCTGCATACGGCCTCAGGTTTTTACCCTTGAAAGTGACTTGACCCGTTGTGGGCTTTGTTTTACCCGTAATCACATCCATAAACGTGGTTTTACCCGCGCCGTTAGGCCCAATGACCACCCGTAGCTCTCCGGCATTCATGCTGAAGTTGAGGTTGTTGATGGCCTTAAATCCGTCAAAGCTGACGGTTAAGTTCTCAATTTCTAGGATTTTTTCGCTCATGTTGCACTTCTAAATCTTCTTCAAGACTGGGGTAGGTAGAGAGTTTAGGCGGAAGTCCAAGGCGCGATCGCAGCCACAGCACGTTCTCGGCACTCAATAAGCCCAAGAATCCGCTTGGCAGTACCGTCACCACAAGCAAAAAGAGCGCCCCCTGAAAAAATAGCCAGAATTCTGGATACTGCTCACTCAGAAGGGTTTTGGCAAAGTTAACAATAAGCGCACCGAGGGCAGCTCCCACCAGCGTTGCCCGACCGCCCACCGCAACCCAAATCACCATTTCAATGGAGAAGGCAATATCCATTGCCTTAGGCGTAATAATGCCTGACTGCACGGTATAGAGCGCCCCAGCAATACCTGCCAACCCTGCCGAAACGGCAAAGACAAACACCTTGTACCAAGTGGGGTCATAGCCCGAAAACCGGACGCGCGGCTCATCATCACGAATAGCAACCAGCAGTCTTCCTAAGCGCCCGCTCGTGAGCCAGCGGCAGAAGGCATAGCCCAGCGCCAGAAACACCACGCTTAAGACAAAAAAGACGGTCTGGTTTCTGGGGTCGCTGACCAATGCCCCAAAAAACTGCGCGGTATCGGTCTTAAGACCGTTGGTGCCGTTTATCAGCTTTTGCTGACCGTTGAAGAAGTTGAAGAACACAATGAGCGCCGCTTGGGTCAAAATCGAGAAGTAAACTCCTCGGATTCGGTTGCGAAACACTAAGTAGCCCAATATCGCCGCGACAACGGTTGGAATAATGAATATCGCTGCGACGGTAAACGGCAGCGAGTAAAAGGGCTGCCAAAACAGCGGCAGTTCCGTCACACCGTAGAGGTTAAAAAAGTCAGGGATTTGGCCTGCCGGAAGCTGTAGTTGTAGGTGCATGGCGAGGGCGTAGCCACCGAGGGCAAAAAAGATGCCGTGGCCTAAGCTCAGCATGCCCGTGTAGCCCCAGATGAGGTCAATGCCCAGGGCGGCGATCGCCAGTGCCAAAAACCGCCCCAACTGGTTAACGCGAGAACCTTGCCCCATTAAATTGAGTAAGGCAGGAGCCAGAAAAATAAAGACTAGGGCTAAGGCTGCTACCGTAATAATTTCGGGTAGCAGAGACTTGCGCTTGCGCGGCGTGAGGTCTGGTTGAATTTGTGATTTGGTTTCGACCGCAGTCATGGGTATTCTCTAAGCCTCCACCGTGCGACCCTTTTGGGGAAATAACCCCGCAGGCCGAAACTGTAAAAACACAACAATGAGTGCAAACACCACTACTTTTGCCATGCTTGCCGTTGCAAAAAACTCGACCACCGAAGTCATGAAGGGACTGCCAGAAAATAGCGGTCCAAAGGCATTAGAGCCAATTACATAGCTGAGAATGCCGATGGCACCCGCCGCCATAATGCTGCCCACAAGCTTACCGACTCCGCCAATCACCACCACCATAAAGGTATCGACGATGTAGGCTTGACCTGTGTTGGAGCTGACCGAACCCAGCAGTGCCACCGCAACCCCTGCCACGCCTGCCAGCCCTGAGCCGATCGCAAAGGTAATGGCATCTACCTTCTGGGTGGGGATGCCTAAGCAAGCGCTCATGCCTCGGTTTTGAGTAACCGAGCGGATGCGCAGACCCCAGACCGTTTTATTGAGGAACCAGTAAATGCCCAATAAGCAAACAATAGTCAGCGCAATGATAAACAAACGGGTATAAGGGAGGGTAGAGGTTCCGAGCGATAGACCGCCCCGCAGCCATTTAGGAGCCGTGACGTCTACCCCCTGGGTGCCAAACCAAGGCTTTGTGACGGCGAGTTTGAAGGCATCACCCGCGATTTTAGAAGAGAAGAAGGCGATCGCCGCCGATAACGGCAGCAGTATTGCCATTGCCCAAGCCTGGATGCGCTCATAGTCGGCACGGCGAGAGATGATGGCGATCGCACCAAAAAATAGGGCACAAAATAGCCCCACCCCAATCACAAACTGACCGCTCACGCTGCGGATAAACTGCTGCAAAATTAAGCTTACGCCCCAGGTTGCCAACAAAGTTTCTAGCGGCCTGCCGTAGAGAAAGCGAATAACCGTGCGCTCTAGCAGTACCCCCACTAGGGCAGTCACAATAAATGCTGCGATCAGCGCAAACAGAATGTAAAAGTCAGACCAAGGTGAACCCAAGCCCTTAAATACGTTTTGAACCACAAACGTGGTGTAGGCACCCAACATAATCAGCTCACCGTGAGCCATATTGATCACGCCCATCAGCCCAAACACAATGGCTAATCCTAAGGCTGCCAGTAGTAAAACGGCACCAATACTGATGCCGTTAAACAGACCCTCCAGCAAATTTGCCAGCAATTGCCCTCTCCCTTAATTTGATCAGCACGATACAATTTGCTAATTCTGAATCTTGAGCCACAGAAAAGCTGTAGCCCAAGAGTCAAAAGAGAACTTATCTATGAGATTTTGTACTTGCCGCCCTTCTTAGGATCTGACCAGTCGCAGCCGAAGCCCTTGGTATCTTTTACAAACTGGTTCCAAGGCAGAGGTTTGACAGCCGCTTTAGATTCATAGGCAATCTTAAAGAGTCCGTCTTCACCCACTTCTCCAATTCGCACGAATTTAGAAAGGTGATGGCTGTTTTCCATGGTGATTTTGCCCTGAGGTGCCTCAAAGGTTTGACCCAAAGCCGCCGCGCGAACCTTGTCTAGGTCATCGGCAGTTTTAGCCTTTTCTACCGACTGTTTCCAGAGATAGACGGCATTGTAGGCGCACTCCATTGGGTCATTGACGACGCGCTCTGCCCCGTATTTTTTCTTGAATGCCTCGACAAACTTCACGCTGGCAGGCGTTGTGACGGTTTGGAAATAATTCCAAGCGGCAAAGTGCCCCTTGAGGTATTCCACTCCAATCGCCTTCACTTCTTCTTCCGCAATACTCACTGACATAGAAGGGTACTTGTCAGGGCCAAGACCTGCCCCTTGAAGCTGCTTAAAGAAGGCCACGTTACTGTCGCCGTTCAGGGAGTTGTAAATCACCCCGCCATTGGGCATTGCAGTTTTAATCTTTGAAATAATAGCGGTTACCTCCGTGCCGCCTAGGGGAATGTAGTCTTCACCCACAACCTTGCCACCTTTTGCCGCTAACTGCGCCTTAATGATGGTGTTGGCGGTACGAGGGAATACATAGTCTGAACCAATCAAGAAGAAGGGTTTGCCTTTGTACTTTTCGAGCAGCCAATCGACGGAAGGCTCAATTTGCTGATTAGGGGCAGCTCCGGTATAGAACACGTTTTTAGAGCATTCTTGACCTTCATACTGCACGGGGTACCAGAGCATGTGGTTTTTAGACTCAAAAACGGGCAGCACAGCCTTGCGGCTCGCCGAAGTCCAGCAGCCAAAGACGGTGACGACCTTATCTTGGTCGATCAATTTTTTGGCTTTTTCGGCAAAGGTTGGCCAATCAGAGTTGCCGTCTTCTTTGACTGCAACGATCTGCTTGCCTAAGACACCACCTGCGGCATTAATTTCTTCGATCGCCATTTCTTCAGCGTCAACCACACTCTTTTCGCTAATCGCCATAGTGCCGCTCAGAGAGTGTAAAATCCCTACCTTAATGCCGTCCCCAGCCGCGACGGGAGAGGCGCTTGTAGAGGCACTGGGTGAACTGGTGGAATCAGATGTACCACCACAAGATTTAATCAGAAGACTTCCTGCCACGGCGGAACCCATGAGCAAAAAGTCGCGTCTTTTGAAAGGTCGAGTCATTGGAATAGCACTCCTCAGAATAAGTTCAAGAAAAGAGATGTCAAAAGAACATTCTTAGATCGATGGGTGTCCCCGCCACACCCGAGCGATCTTACGGACTTATTCTGGGATATAAATGTAAAAATTGCTACAAAAGTAGAGCAAGTCTTAACCTTGCAATAAAACGTTTTTATTTTTGGGCGGCGGTGCTGGGCGCTGCATTGAGATTGGTGAGCAGTCGCTGCACCCGCGCTAGATTTTTTTGATCGTTTTGAGTTGAAAAAATGTCAGCGGCTTTTTGCAAATCGCTAACTGCCTCTTTGGAGTTGCCAGCCTTAAGCTGGGCAGAACTCCGGTTTGCGTAGGCGTAGGCGTAGTCGGGCTTGAGTTCGATGGCTTTGGTGTAGTCTGCGATCGCCCCTCCATACGCTTTCATCTGCACCTGAACATTGGCGCGGTTGTAGTAGGCCAAATGCAGTTCGGGCTTGAGGGATAGGGCTTTGGTGTAGTCTGCGATCGCCGCCTGATGCTGCCCTAGTTCGGCTTGGGCAATACCTCGGTTTACAAAGGTGTCGGCATCTTTTGGATTTTGGGCGATCGCCTGGTCGTAATCCTTGAGGGCACCCTTAAGATCGCCTAGCTGAAGCTTGCGCGTCGCTGAATTTGTGAGCTTAGCGGTAGGTGACTCCACTGGGTTGGGCGGCTCGGCACAACCGCCTATGGTCAAACTGCCCAACAGCAGCACAAAGCCCAGCACATTTAAGCGATGTTTCATATTCAAGGGAGGCATTAATGGCTACTTTTGCTCAACGGGTAAATACTGAACGACAAACGCCGCCACCTCACTCAGTCCGTCTTGATGCTTGAGGTTGGTAAACACAAACGGTTTAATGCCGCGCTGCGTTTGCGTATCTCGACTCATAATACCCAAATCAGCCCCGACGTAAGGCGCAAGATCGGTTTTGTTAATGACCAGCAGATCTGACTTAGTGATGCCAGGGCCACCTTTGCGCGGAATTTTGTCGCCTCCTGCCACGTCAATCACATAGATCGTGATATCAACCAGTTCGGGGCTAAAAGTTGCTGCTAAATTATCACCGCCACTCTCGACAAACACAATGTCCAATTCAGGAAAGCGCATTTCTAGGGTTTCGATCGCCGCTACGTTAATAGATGCATCTTCACGGATGGCAGTATGGGGGCACCCACCCGTCTCAACGCCGACGATTCGCTCAATGGGCAACGCCTGCGATCGCACCAAAAACTGAGCATCTTCTTGAGTGTAAATATCATTAGTGACGACCGCAATTTCATAGCGATCGCGCAGGGTTTTACAAAGCGCATCTACTAAAGCCGTTTTGCCGGAACCCACAGGACCCGCGACCCCAATTCTGAGCGGACTCATCGGTTTATCTCAATACGGAACAACTGTCTTAGCACATCAGTCCACTCTGTATTATCGTAAGTCCTGATAGGTCTAGAACCTTGAGTTAGTGAGGCGTGTGAAATGAAATTTTATCCTTGGGTGTCTATTCCGGTCGTAACTGTAGTCGCGGTAGCATCGGTTCATCTCCCCAGTACCGCAGCGGTTCCTGATATGGAGAAAAAGGTTGAGCGAGCCGTAGAAGTCTTTGAAGAGATTATGACGGATAAAGGTAGCCGTATTCCTAAAAAGCTTTTAGAGCAAAGCCAAGGCATTGCTATTATTCCAGGCGTGGTGCGGGCAGGCTTTTTCCTGGGTGGCACCCGTGGCTCAGGCGTCATGGTGGTGCGCGATCCGGGTGGTTCTTGGAGTAACCCCGCATTTGTAAGCCTAACGGCTGGCAGCATTGGGCTACAAATTGGCGCAAAATCTAGCGATATTGTGCTGGTCTTTAAAAGCAGAGAGGCCGTGAACCAGTTTATGACAGGTTCCTTTAAGCTCGGTGCCAGTATTTCTGGCACCGCAGGCCCCATCGAATCTTCTCCAGTGAATCCTGCGCGTGGCTTTAAAGATTCACCCATTTATACCTATGCTCGCAGTAGCGGTTTGTTTGGGGGGCTTTCGCTTGAAGGCACAGAGCTATCCTTTGACCCAGACCGGAATCAAAAGTTTTATGGTAAAAAGCTAACGCCTCGCCAAATTTTCAACGATCCGTTCTTAAATGCACCTGCCATAGCTGAATCTCTCAAAGATACGCTTGATCAGGCTGAATCTGGTGTGCTGCGACGATTCTAAAAATGAACTCCAAA
>JAGVDA010000169.1 GCA_020058975.1 Thermosynechococcus sp. WC_1
ATATTTTGCAGTTCTTTAGCAAGGCCTGTCAACGCTACTATCTCCTCCCTATGCCAGATTCCTAATTATTTCAACGCTCTCCAAACAGCGGAATGTGGGGTATAGCGTTGGGCAGGCATGAAGACTGGTTTCGGCCTGTGCTTTAATATCTCGGCGCAACACGGTTAAAACGCCCTGAGTTAAGGACAAACTGCCCGAATTGCACATTAAAATAATGCGCTCTCCGGGTATAGAAAAGTCAAATAGCTTCTGAAACGAAGAGATTTTATCAACCCCTGCATGGGTGCGCGAATCCGCTGCCATAATGAGGCCAGAGTGTGTTGTAATGCCAAGGCAATAGGTCATACCATCACAAGTTGAGGGGTCGCTAAAGGCAGTTTTTCTAGCGCTTGCGCGTTGGCACAGCCTTGCTCAATTTCATCTGCCCAGACTTTAAACCCTACCAAGTTAGCGGCACCAAAGGACGTTGTGAGTGCAACATCGGTGGCATCTCTGCCTCTTGCCATTAAGATTCGTCCCATTCTAGGGGTGTTATGACGCGCATCAAAGGTGTGCCATTTACCCCCTAAAAAGACTTCAAACCATGCATGAAAGTCCATAGGGATAGGCTGAGCAGGAATGCCGATGTCGCCTAAGTACCCTGTCGCATACCGTGCCGGAATGTGAAGACAGCGGCAAAGGGCGATCGCCAAGTGTGCAAAATCACGGCAGACCCCTGTGCGTTCAGTATAAGTGCCATAAGCTGTCTTGGTGGTGTGCGTATGTTGATATCCATAGTGAATGTTGGAATGAATCCAATCGCAAATCGCCTGAACTCTAGACCATCCAGGAGATAGGTTTCCAAATCGTTTCCAGGCAACCTCTGACAGCAGCTCTACCTCGCAATAGCGACTGCTCAGCAGATATTGCAACGTGGATTGGGGCAGCTCAGAAACCAAGAGCTGATGGGCATCGCAGTCTACAGGGTCAGGCTTTCCGCTGTTTTCAATGACTGCATTATTCCAAAGGCGCAACTGGCCTCTTGGCGCAATAATGCGGACGCATCGGTTTCCAAAACTGTCGTAAAACTCCTGCATCGGAATGTTGGAAGAAATCTGAAGCTGTTCAGGTTTTTTGAACTGGTGTGCCAAAGTGGGATGTGTGTAGAGCTTTAGCAGCATTGGGACGGCTGTTGGAGAATTGAAGATAATTTCGTAACCAATCTGAATCAGCATGGTTTTAAAATGCAAAGATTATTGCTGTGCTAGAAAGATCAAACAGATTGGATTGCCTCAACAATCTGTCTAAATTTCTAATCGCCTACACGAGTTAACGTGAGGATAATCTTAGCGACCCTGACTCTAGCGGCTTGTCAGCCCTAAGACAGACTTATGGGATGAATCTTGGAGCCTGTTTTTGCAGGGTTGTGCGTCTTTGGAGAGAATGGCGACAACAAAAGCTGCGGTGGGTCTAATGCAACAAAGTTTTAGATTGGATACCAAAGCGACTCAATATGCTGAGCCATGGCAACAGCCGTTTCCCGTTTAGAGTTATCTAGCAAAACTGTTACGTGCCCTAGCTTCCGCCCTGGCTTAGCATCCGCCTTGCCGTACCAATGCACTGTGGCATTGGGTACTGCGGCTAAGCGCTGTCTCTGCTCGACATAATCAGAAACTGCCGTTTCAAATCCTAATAGGTTGACCATTACTGCCCCTGCGGTATGGAGCGCAGGATCGCCCAAGGGCAAACCGCAAACCGCGCGCAGATGTTGCTCAAACTGAGAAGTGTTGCAGGCATCAATGGTCAGGTGGCCTGAGTTATGGGTGCGTGGCGCAATTTCGTTTACAAAAACTTGCCCGTCTGGGGTCAAAAATAGCTCAATACCAAAAATGCCGATCGCTTCTAGTTTTTCTAGAAGCTGTGTCGCGATGTTCTGAATTTGGGCTTGGGTTGTGGGGGATAGGGTGACGGGGGCGATCGCCCATCGACAAACCTGCTGTTCTTGGTACGTTTCGACCGCCGGATACAGCGCAATTTCTCCCGTTGGGGATCGAGCTGCCATTACCGCCAGTTCCCGCTCGAAGGGCACAAACGCTTCTACCATAAACCGCTGGTCAAGATGGGTCGGTTCATGGGCAAAACCCTGCCAAAACTGGCTCAGCTCAGCGGCATCGTGAATCACAAACGTCCCCTGCCCGTCATAGCCATGACGACGAGACTTAATCACCACTGGAAAGCTAAAACCGAGGTCGCTTAGATCTGTTTGGGGTGTAATAACCGAAAAAGCGGGCACAGGAATGCCCAAAGACCGCAAAAAATATCGCTGCTCATATTTATCGAGCAGCGCAGCCAGCACCGATAATCCAGGACGAAAGCAAACGCCCTTTGTCTCTAACGCTCTCAGCGCATCAAGATCTACAAACTCGTTTTCAAACGTAATCACCTGACATTGTGCAGCCAGTCGCGCCGTTGCGACGGCATCATCAACGGGCGCAAGCACTGCCTTAACTGCCAAGGCAGATTCTGACTGAAGGTGATTGCTGAGAGCAGGATCTGTCGTGTGGGGTGTCTGGACTACCACTTCTAGCCCTAACTGCTGCGCGGCCTCTCGCATCATCCAAGCCAACTGCCCACCGCCAATTACGCCCACTTGACGGATGTTGATTGCCATAGACGCTTGAGCGCTATTCATGTAACTGTGTTCCCAATAATCGCTCTCATGGCATCTCTTACTGTGCCCGCTTAACGTTGCCCGCTCTCACCCAGCCCTCAATGCCCTTTGCTTCAAAGCGGATCTGCTGCCACTGTTTGTTTTCAGATTCGCCAATGACCGTGACCGTATCGTCAAAGCGCAGTTTATCAACTACTTTGCCGTTGGCATCGGGCTTATCGCGCAAAATCAAATCTTGGTCATACACCACAAGGGCTGGATAGGTTTTATCATCATCAGCACGGATATCTAACCGTGAATTAGGCGCATCTTTTTTGACTTCAGCAAAGTTTGGCTTGCCTGGGCTGCGAGACAACTGCTGCAAAAACAAAAAGCTGAGTGCCCCAACAAAAAGGCCAACTGCCAGTAAACCTAACAGGACGCCAAGCATCGTTTGGGGGAGAGTAGACCTTCGCATGATATTTGAACTTGAGTTAATCCGGCTGCTCGAACTGGCGTATTCGCAAACCCAGTGTACTATGCCGAGATGCTAAGCGAGCTTTACCAGAGGCTGCCCACTCCTGCAAAACGTTGACCTGTTCTTGAGCGGTGCGGGCGAGGGGCACAATTTGGCTGACGGCTTCTAAAATATCGGTGGTGGTAAAGTCACGGTTTTGGCTAAAGCCAAGGTGCATGGCTTCAATGAGGCTTTGCTCAATTTCAGCACCGGAAAAATCTGGGGTTTCGTAGGCCACGCGCTCAAGGTCGTAGGCGGCAATATTGTGGGGGCGCAAACGGCTGAGATGTACCGAGAAAATGGCCTTGCGCTCTTCTGTGGTAGGCAACCCGACAAAAAAGATTTCGTCAAAGCGACCTTTGCGCAGTAGCTCTGGCGGCAGTGCCTGAATGTTATTAGCAGTGGCAACCACAAAAACCGGAGAGGTTTTTTCGGCAAGCCAAGTAATGAATGTTCCAAACACTCGACTGGTGGTGCCGGAGTCTCCCCGTCCATCTGCACCCGCAAAGGCTTTATCAATTTCGTCGATCCACAGCACACACGGGGCAAGGGCTTCGGCAAGCTGAATCATCTGGCGGGTGCGCGATTCTGATTCTCCTACCAGCCCAGCAAACAGACGCCCCACATCCAGCCGCAGCAGGGGCAGATGCCAGTGATGGGCGATCGCCTTGGCAGTCAGCGACTTCCCTGTGCCCTGAATGCCCACCAGCAGCAGCCCACGGGGATGGGGCAGGCCATACTGACGAGCTTGTTCTGAAAAACCGCTCCCGCGTAGCAGCAGCCAGTCTTTGAGGTTATCGAGTCCGCCAATATCGGCAATAGTTTGGCTGGCGGGGATGAAGTCTAGAATTTGGGTTTGACGGATGGTCTGACGCTTTTCTTCGAGAATTAGGTCAAGGTCTTCCATATTGAGGGAACCGTGGGTGGCGATCGCCTTTGCCAAAACCCGCCGAATCCGCTCCATCGAAAGCCCCTGACAGCAGCGCACCATCTCTTCTAAGGCTCTGGGCAGCATAGATAAGCCCATTGCCGCCATCATCCGCTCAATTTCGGGTCGGATATCAGCAAGGGTCGGCAGCGGAAAGTCTACGACGGTTAACACTTCGCTGAGATCCGTGGGGATAGATAGCTCTGCGGCAAGTAGCACAAGGTTTTTGGGCTGCGATTTAAGGCTACGCGCTAGGTTTCGCAGCTTACGAGAAATAGCAACATCCCCTAAAAACCGATGAAAGTCTCGCAAGATAAAGATGGCGGGGGCATTGGCAGGCAGTTTTTCAACTAGGTCTAGCGCCTGAAGCGGGTTGCGCTGGGCAAAACCTGCTTCATTGGGATTGCCCTGGTAGCCATCCACAAAATCCCAGGTGTAGAGGGCGCGATTGCCTTGGCGTTTAGCAGATTCGGCGATCGCAGTCTCTACACGCTCTTCTTCTTGCGTGGGAATATAAATGAGGGGATAGCGGGCGCGGAGGCACAGGTCAAATTCATGCTGGAAACTCATGGATTTCTTTAAGCCAAGGTATTGAGGCACTAAGTGAGCGGGGGATGATTAAATTCATTCATTATTTTTGAGGTGGCGTATTTATTTCTACTGGTTTGAGCACATATCCTGATTTCTGTAAGAGCGCTATTACGCCATCAGATCCCCCTAAATGACCCGCCCCAACACCAAAAAAAGTAGGCTTTGTTTTAGCAGCCTTCAAAATCTTTGGAATCCATCTTCGGTTTCGATTGCCTATAATTGCAGCCTCATATTCAGGCTTCATTCCTGATGATTTAGAAATTAACTGACGTATCTGGGCAATGTCCTGATTTCTGTAGGCAGTCATTAATTCCGATATCTGTTTCTTCGTACTAGGCAAGTCATTGATCATCTCCATCATTTGCTCTGCTTGAACCTTAGGAGGAATACTATCAATAGCATCAAACTGCTCTTGAATCGTTTCTAATCCCAGCACGTCCTTTTTTTGAGAACGTGCCAACTCCATTAATATGCTCTCCCAAGAAGCTATTTTACAGTTCAAGAGCGCTGGATACACCATCGCCAATAAAAAAATTGGTTTTATTGTACTCAAAGAATCTAGAGACAAAGAAATATTTTTTTGAAAGAATTGATTTGCTTTTGCATAATCCTTGGCGTTCAAATAATCCTTAAGACTGCTTCCACCTTTTAACGTCGAGCCACCCAAAGAATTTTTCATTAGGTTAGGGTCGTCAAGATCTACTTCTAGATAGAGCTGATGTGAGCTATTAAATGATTTTTTTAGCGCGTTAGACAATATCACTTGATCTGAACAAGCAACGTGAATTGTTCCAAATAGATATGAAGGTTGCTTTAAGCCTTGACCAGATATTTCCCAAAGGAGATTTTTTTTGACCGGAGGTTTACTTAGAGCAGTCTGAGAACCCAAAAAAACAAAGAGAACTATAGCATTCAGAAATAATCTATATTTTTTAGGAAACTTCATTTATTCTGTCTCTGAGCCTGGAGGAATAGAATGTTCTTGAATAGAAACTGAAGTTTGTTGCTGAAGGGATTCTGACCACTGTTTTGCTAAAGAAATAAAATCTGAGGGCATCATCAAAATGGTTGTGGTATTGTTCTCAGCACCAATTTCAGTCAACATCTGTAATCGTCTTAGTTCTAAGGCGGCAGGGTTTGCCATGATGCTTTTGGAAGCTTCCCCAAGCTTGAGTGAAGACTCTTGCTCAGCTTCAGCTTTAATAATACGAGCGCGTTTTTCACGAATGGCCTCTGCTTCTTTTGCCATCGCCCGCTGCATTGTTGGCGGAATTTCAACGTCCTTAGTCTCTACTCGCTCAACCGCAATGCCCCAAGGTTCAGTAACTTCGTCCACAATTTCTTGAACCTTGAAATTAATCTGGTCTCGCTTCTGAAGAATGTCATCTAAAATATTTTGACCTACAACATTTCGTAGGCTAGTCATTGCGGTTTGATAGACCGCCATCTGATAATTTTCGACGCGCGTAATCGCCTTATTAGGGTCGATGATTCGGTAATAGAGAACTGCATTTACACGAATCGTCACGCTGTCTGCTGTAACGGTTTCTTGTGGCTCAATATCTACAGTTTTAGTACGGATATCGACCTTAGCCTTTTGATCGACCGCCGGAATGATCCAGTACAGACCGGGGCCTTTGATTTTGCTGAGGCGACCTAGACGAAAAATGACCCCGCGCTCATATTCACGATCTATTTTGACACCTGAAAAACCGATGCCGAAGAGGAGCAGAAGAGGAATGAGTAATTGTTCCATCGTTGCGAATGGCTTCCTCAGAAGTAGCTCTATTGTATCCCAGGCGAGGAAACATCATGACTGTCCGCGCTGTTCACAAAATCAATGTTGTCGTACAGGTCAGCAATTTGAACTTGAAACTCAAAGGCGCTAAAAGACAGGATTGTGTCTGGCTCATCATATTCAGAAAACAGCCACTGATTCGCACCAGTTTTAACATGATGCTCAACGTGGATGCGGTATTGGTCAATGAGTAAATACTCCCGAAAGCTAGGGATGGTGCGATAAGCCGCAAATTTTTCGCTGCGGTCATAGTTTTGGGTTGATTTAGAGAGCGTCTCTGCAATAAAGCAGGGATTTACCACTGTATCTGTCCGTCCGGTTTGCAGTTCTATCGGTTTGGGCAGCACCATTACATCAGGATACGTATAAAGACTTACTTCTGGTATCCAGAGCCGTTGGTCAACATGGAACGTTTCGTAGGGTTTACGTTTCAGGGCAATGCTGAGGGCAATGTAGAGATTTCCGCTAATTCTGTTATGTCCAGGGGTGCCGCCAGTCATCGGGACAATTTCTCCGTTGCGGTATTCACTGCGGCTTTGGGAGACCAGTTCCCGCTCCAAATATTCTTCAATGGCATAGGTTGGCTTCTCGATTTGAGCGATCATGGCGGGTCTACCCCTAAAACTCAAGGTGTTCGTTTAGGCAATCGTTTTTTTTTAGCTCCAATGCCATTTTAACCGCTGTTAGAAGGGTGCATTAAGAGACCTGCATCACCAAGACCCATTCTCCGGCGGCAATAGAAGGGCGATCGCAGCTCAGTACCGCTAGCCCATTGGTATTTGCCAAATTAATCAGATTACCTGAGCTATGGCTACCCCCTGCGAGGTCAAACTCATAGGTGCCATCTAGCATCAAGACAAGCTGTCCCCACAGATAGGTTTCGCGTTTGCCGTCTGCTTTTAGAGCCAAACGCGAAACGGCACGGATAAAAGTAGGCTCCCAGCCATGAGATTGCCCAGAAAGTTTTTTGAGCGCAGGCTGTACAAAGCGCCAGAAGCCCACGGGCGCAGATACAGGATTCCCTGGCAACCCAAAGTAAAGAATAGGGCGCGGGTTATTGGCATCAGGGTTAGGGAAAGTTGCCACCGTCAATGGCTTACCTGGCTTCACGGCAACGGACTGAATATGAAGCGTGCCGCCCAATTCCACCAAAATTTCTTCAACGTAGTCATAGTCGCCCACCGAAACGCCACCTGTGGAAATCACCACGTCCGATGTGGCGATCGCCCCTTCAATCGCCTTCTTCAACGCTGATCGCTGATCGGGAATAATACCGAGACGGCGCGTAATGGCTCCGGTTTGCTGGACGAGGGCGGCGATCGCAGGCTGGTTTGAGTCAATAATTTGGCCTGTCTGAAGCGTCTGATCTGGCGTAATTAGCTCATTGCCTGTAGAAAGCAGGCTCACCACAGGCTGGCGATAAACCGCGACGACTGCACATTGAGCAGTGGCTAAAATTGCAATTTCGGGCGCATTGAGGCGGGTGCCATCGTACAGCAGCGGCGAACCTGCCCGATAGTAGTCTCCCTTAGCGCGTACCCAGGCACGGGGTTCTGGGCGCTCTAGAATAATGACGCGATCGCCGTTTCGCTGGGTACGCTCTTGCATCACCACGGCATCTGCGCCTGTGGGCATCATGGCTCCCGTAAAAATCCGAGCGGCTTGCCCTGCGCTAATGCCCTGCTGGGGATTGTGGCCTGCCGGAATTTCCATCACGACATCTAAGGTTACGGGCGACTCTGCACTGCATGTTTCTAGGTCGGCGGTACGAACCGCGTAGCCATCCATTGCAGAATTGTCCCAGTAGGGAAAATCGAGGGCGCTCTGAACATCTGCTGCCAAAATGCGACCCGATGCCTCATCGAGGGAAATCCACTGGCGATCGCGCTCTGGATCAAGGGGATGAGTGAGGTTTGAGATCTTAGCTTCAGCTTCTTGGACAGACAGCATAGAGTAATTTTATGGCAGTTGACTACGCCTGAGCGGCATCTTGTTCCGCCTCTGGCAAAACAATTAGATTTTTAAGTGCCATACTGCCCGTTGCGAATTCGCTCTTTGGCGGCTTCCCATGAATTGCCTGAGTTAGGATTCTGCAAGTAAGCAGCTTTTCTCTTCGCAAGTTCTTCTTTTTGCCAATCCAGTACGGGGATTTGCTCTGGAACTTGGGCAATGCTGTCCCATAAGTCTTCTAAAAGCTGCAACTTTTCTGAGGGGGTTAGTTCAAAAACTTGAGTAAACTCTGCGTTCATGCTGACATTGCCAGACGATTAGGTTCCCTGCTCTAAGTCTAGCACTGGCAGCAATATTGCATACCCGACCACGGGCTGAAATGGTCACAACATGCGCTAAGCATTAACATCGCTGCATAAAATTTGGCTGATTTTGGGTACGCTAAAGCTGATCATTGACTGCCGAAGCCCCCTCTTTTGCTTGAGAAATGTCAGTAACTTGGACGACTGAGAAGGTCTTAGCACTTTCACCAGATGCCAGCTCTAGTAAAAGCGGGCAGCAGTTAGCCAATGCCAGCAAATGGGGCCTTTTAGGCCACAATGCGATCGCCCTTTGGGGAGAATGCCAGGGCAGCGGCAAATCCCCTTACCGCACCCAGATTGATTTAACCGAACCTGCGTTTCGCTGTAGCTGCCCTAGCCGAAAGTTCCCCTGCAAGCATGGCTTAGGACTGTTTTTGATTTTTGCAGGCCAGCCTGATGCCGTAACAGAGGGCAATCCGCCAGACTGGGTACAGGAGTGGTTAGAGAAGCGATCGCAAACCACCCAAAAGAAACAAGAGGCGAAGGCCGAAAAAAACGTTGACCCAGCCGCCCAAGCCAAGCGTATTGCTCAGCGAGAAGCAAAGGTGACGGCAGGCTTAGCAGAGCTAGAGTTATTTTTGCAAGATGTGGTGCGCCAAGGACTCGCCACGGTACAAACCCAACCCTACAGCTATTGGGATCGAGCAGCGGCAAGGCTAGTAGATGCTCAAGCCCCTGTGTTAGCTAAGCGGATTCGGGCGATGGCGGGGATTCCCCATTCGGGTCATGGCTGGGCAGATCGGCTGCTGACGCAATTAGGCAAGCTGCATTTGCTGGTGCAGGGGTATCAGCGTAAAGATGCTTTGCCAGAGGCGGTGCAGGCGGAGCTGCGATCGCAAATCGGTTGGACGCTGAAGCAGGATGAGTTGTTGAGTTTAGCCCAGCAGTCCGACGCAGCAGCGGAGGTTTGTGAAGACTGCTGGCAGGTCTTAGGCCGACGGGTAACAGAAGAAGAGGATTTGCAGGTACAGCGGGTATGGCTTCAGGGCAAGGCTTCAGGGCGATCGGCACTACTGCTCAATTTTGCCCATCGCAGTCAGTCGCTAGAGAGCTTGGCGGTGCCTGGAACCCAATGGAAAGGGACGCTGGTTTTTTATCCCGGGCTGTACCCGCTCCGTGCTGCCCTCAAGCATCGAGAAGAAAGCACTGCTTGGACGGAACCGACGGCTGGGTATGCCACGATTGAAGATGCGATCGCACAGTACGGCATGGCAATGGCTCAAAACCCTTGGCTAGAGAACTTTCCGATGCTGCTGATGGCGGTAGTTCCCTACTGGGAAGGCGAGACGTGTTGTTTGACGGATGAGGCAGGAGCGCGAGTATCTCTGGATACTGAATTTAAGCAGGAGTGGACGCTAATGGCCTTGAGTGGTGGGCATCCGGTGCAGATTTTTGGAGAATGGAATGGCAGTACGTTAATGCCCCTCAGCCTTGGGGTGCAGGGTCGCTGGATACCCATGGAGATGTCCTCATGAGCCAATCTTGGGAAACAGTGGTGGCAGTAGCGCTCCTCGGCACAGATCGTCAAAAAACGCTTCCGGCGATTTTGGAGGGCAACATCAAAACCCTATTAGATCAGGTCGATGCAGGAGATGCCGAAGGCTGGGTGTTAAGCGCGGCAGGAACCCTAGCAGCCTATCAACAGGCTGGGCAAAAACCTGAACAACGAGCAGAGCGTCTACCCGAACCCGCGAAAGCTGAAGCGCCAGCGTTAACGGATGCGGCCTATCTTCCGTTTTTACGGATGATTTTTACCCAAGGCTTTCAGCCTGCACTACCAGAATTTTTATCTCTTTTGCAGCAGACAGGGCAGTGCCTTCCACCAGAGCATCTGCCGCAGCTTTTAGATTGGGGACATTTCCATCCTGAAGTGCGATCGCACCTGTTACCTGTAATTGGCACACGCGGCGAGTGGCTTGCGGGTCTTAACCCAAAGTGGCGTTACGCTCAGGCAACGCCCCAGGCACTTAACCCAGAAGAGTGGAAAGCACTCTGGGAAACCAGCGATCGCACAGTGCGGCTTAATTTGCTGCGGGAATGGCGATCGCAAAACCCTGAGGCAGCGAGAGAGTTATTAGAAGCCACTTGGAAACAGGAATCAGCAAAGGATAGAGCCGCATTTTTAGAGTGTTTTACCGTAGGGCTATCTCTGGCAGACGAGGCATTTTTGGAAAGGGGATTGGGCGATCGCAGCAAGGAAGTCAGAGCGACAGCTATTGATCTTCTTTCTAGCTTGTCTAAATCACAATTGAGTCAAAATATAGCGACTCAAATTTCAGAGTACATTCAGTTCAGAAAAGTAGACGACTCTCTGCAAGTTGAAATAAATTTGCCACAAAACGACGATCCGAAATGGAAAAACTACGAACTGGATACTTCAAAACAACTTCAACTGATCCGAGGTAAGCAAGGTGATCGTGCTAGCTTACTTCTTCACCTTATTAGTATGACACCTCTTTCTGCGTGGGAAGTCGTGGGTTCGCCCAACGAACTTATTCATGCAAGTGCTAATCATGACTGGGAAATGATTGTTATTCAGGGATGGAGTTTTGCAAGTTTACGGCAACAAAGCTCAGTTTGGATCGACGGACTTCTGCAATGGTTTAAGCAGAAATCGTCCTTCCGTCTTCATCGTGTGGGGGTAGAAAATTTAGTTCATCAACTTTTATTATTATCACCAGCAGAAGACCGAGTCCAATGGATCGTAACTTGGCTCGATCCTCAGTGCTGGAATAATGAAATTCTAAGCTTATTTTTAACAACTGTGCCTGTGCCCTGGAGTCTAGAGTTGAGTCAAACAATTCTAAGTTCAGCTCAGAATGCTTTGGAAATTTCTAAATCCCAAAGTGATAAAGAACTTGCTCAGGTAAAGTGGCGCGTAGGCCATTACTTAAAACCAATGGCCTATCATCTACATCCAGAGTGGCTATTGACCGATCAGGCTGCTGCCATGATGCTCTTCGACCGCGATAATCAAACCAACATTTTTGAAGAGGTTTTTTTGACTCTAAAGTTTCGCCAGCAAATGCATCAAGCGATTTTAGTAAAGACAGACCCATCTGGATAGACCCCAAACATTCATCAGAAATTTTGCCTCACAACATAATTTGGAATTGAAGAATGCCCGCCAAGAGAAAGCAATCCCCAGCCGAAACCCCAGAAGCTCCAGTCATCGCAGTTCTACGGCAGCACGCGGAAGTGCTGTTCGCCCAAGAGCTAGAAGAACTCATCAAAACCGATAACCGTCAACGCCCGCCTAACTGGAAACTCTCCCCCTGGGCTGTCGCAACCTACCTTATGGGCGGAACCCTCGACAACGAGTTTGAAATTGCGCCCAAATACATCGGTAATCGCCGTCTCATGGAAATTGCGATCGCCACCCTCACCACCGACCGCGCGTTGCTGCTCTACGGCGTTCCTGGCACTGCCAAATCTTGGGTGTCAGAACATTTGGCAGCAGCCATCACAGGCGACTCCACCCTCTTAATTCAAGGCACCGCAGGCACCAGTGAAGAAGCCATTCGCTACGGCTGGAACTACGCCAAGCTTTTGGCAGAAGGGCCTTCTCGAAGTGCGATCGTCCCCAGCCCTCTCATGAACGGCATGGGCGACGGCAAAATCGTCCGCGTTGAAGAACTCACCCGCATCCCCGCTGATGTTCAAGACACCCTCATCACCGTTCTGTCCGAGAAAACCCTGCCCATCCCAGAATTGGGTGAAGAAGTGCAGGCCAATAAAGGGTTTAACATCATCGCCACCGCCAATAACCGCGACAAAGGCGTAAATGACCTATCCAGCGCCCTCAAACGTCGTTTTAATACCGTCATTTTGCCTGTTCCAGACACCGAAGCAGAAGAAGTGAATATCGTCCAGCAGCGCGTGACGAGCCTAGGCCGCGCCCTAGAACTCCCCATTGAAGCTCCCGCTGTCGAAGAGATTCGGCGCATCGTCACCATTTTTAGAGAGCTACGCAACGGCGTTACCGTAGACGGAAAAACCAAACTCAAGTCACCCACGGGCACCCTCAGCACTGCCGAAGCAATTTCCGTGGTCAGCAGCGGCATGGCACTTGCCGCCCACTTTGGCGATGGGTCACTTCAAGCAGGCGATCTCATGTCAGGACTCATCGGCGCTGTCGTCAAAGATCCGGTACAAGATCAGGTCGTGTGGCGCGAGTATCTCGAAACCGTCGTCAAAGAGCGGGATGGCTGGAAAGATCTCTACCGCGCCAGTCGGGATGTCAGTTAATTGCGCTGAGATACAGGTGGTGCTGTTCGACAAATATAGAAAATACCCAGCGACAGTAAGGCCGCAAAGAAACACCAGAGCGAGATAAACACGGTATTAAGCATCCAATGAGAGCCAATCGCGCTTAGTCCAATCGCTCCACCTAGAACCTTAAGGAATGGATTTGAGGACAGCACAAAGGGAATCAGGATAATCAGCGCATAGACCAGGCGATCACACACCTGTGAAACCCAGGGGTCAAAAATCAATCGCGTTTCGTACTGAATGGACTGGTGAAACACATTTACGGATACCCAAGTGGGGTGTAGCAATAAGGGCAGGTACAGTAAACCTCCATAGATCAGACCCATACAACCTACGCCCCAGCAAATCCGCTTTACGGTAGACTGATGTTCAGTTTGGGCGATCGCCCAGGGTACCCAGAACAACCAAAAGCAGTAGGCAAAGGATAAAAAGCCTAAGGCTGCTAGGTTTGTTTCTGTAGCAATACTCCGGACAGTTTTGGTGAAAGGTGCAGAAAAGCTATCCACCGTATAGAGTGCAGATGTAACCAAAACACACTGCACCAAATGGATAGCCTAAAAAATATTGTAACGGGTCTGCTGGACACAGCAGGCGATTTCACAAACCTCAGCGAACGTTTCTATTGACCCTGTTCACGACGATATTCGTGGCGTGTGGGAACGTCAACTTCACGAATCTAAGTCGATACAGCGACGTATCAGAAAAGACCTATCGTCGTCACTTTAAGGACACCATCGGGTTTGAAG
>JAGVDA010000329.1 GCA_020058975.1 Thermosynechococcus sp. WC_1
GGAATGCGATCGCCTCTCTGATGAACTTCGGCAAAAAGAAAGAAGACGTTGCCGCCGACGAATCTGAATATAAAAAACATACCCCGTTAGTGCTGTTTGGCTCCCTGCCCGATCCAGTGGTGACGCAGCTCACCCTAGAGCTTAAAAAGCAGGGGATCAAAGTCAGTGGCTGGCTTCCTGCCAAGCGATTTACAGAACTTCCCGTTGTGGAAGAAGGGTATTACGTCAGCGGGATCAATCCCTTTCTCAGTCGCACCGCATCTACCTTAATGCGTCGTCGCAAGTGCAAACTGATTGGCGCACCATTCCCCATTGGTCCCGATGGTACCCGCGCCTGGATTGAAAAAATCTGCTCTGTATTAGAAATTGAGCCGAAGGGACTCGACGAACGCGAAGCCCAAATTTGGGAAAGTGTAGAAGAATACCTTCAGCTCATTCGCGGCAAATCGGTATTCTTTATGGGCGATAACCTGCTCGAAGTGTCGATGGCGCGGTTCTTGGTGCGCTGCGGCATGACGGTGCAAGAAGTGGGCATCCCCTACATGGACAAACGCTATCAAGGCGCTGAATTAGCCTTGTTAGAAAAAACCTGTAATGAAATGGGTGTTCCCTTACCCAAGATTGTCGAAAAACCCGATAACTACAATCAGATTCAGCGCATTCATGAACTGAAGCCTGACCTTGTGATTACAGGTATGGCGCACGCTAATCCGCTTGAGGCCAGGGGGATCACCACCAAGTGGTCGGTAGAGTTTACCTTTGCCCAGATCCACGGATTTACCAATACCCGCGATATTTTAGAGCTAGTGACGCGACCCTTGCGTCGTAACAACAGCCTCAAAGATCTCGGCTGGGAGAAACTGGTAAAGGAAGCTGCGAACGTCTAGAATTTATTGATTTTTGGCCTGACGTTTGAAAAGAAAGAGGATGCGATGGATCGCATCCTCTTTCTTTTTCTTAAGATGTAGGTGAGCCGTAACGCTCAACACCGCAGGAACGTTTTCTGTCAGCTACCCTAATCAAAGGGAAAAAAGGGAATATGGCTAATTTAGATACAGCCCCGATGGAACTCTCCTACGACTACGCGCTAGATCGAGACTGCACCACGCTATCGCGCCATGTGCTTCAGCAACTGCAAAGCTTTGGCCCAGATGCCCAAGATTTAAGCGCCATTATGAGCCGCATTGCCCTGGCTGGTAAAATTATTGCCCGTCGGCTCAGCCGTGCTGGTCTACTAGAAGATGCGCTTGGGTTTACGGGAGATATCAATGTCCAGGGCGAAGCCGTCAAAAAGATGGACTTGTTTGCAAACGAGGTCTTTATTGCGGTTTTTAAGCAGAGCGGCCTAGTTTGCCAAATGGCTTCTGAAGAAATGGAGAAGCCTTACTACATCCCTGAAAACTGCCCGATTGGTCGCTATACGCTGCTCTATGACCCCATTGACGGCTCTTCTAACGTAGACATTAATCTCAATGTCGGGTCTATTTTTTCAATTCGCCAGCAGATTGGGGATGATCCCGAGCAAATTGGGGCAAATTTGCTCCAAAATGGTCATCATCAGCTTGCGGCAGGCTATATTTTGTACGGCCCTAGCACGATGTTGGTGTATTCAATTGGGAAGGGGGTTCATGCGTTTACCCTTGATCCCAGTCTGGGTGAGTTTATTCTCTCTACTGAAAATATTCGCATCCCTAAACATGGGCCTGTGTACAGCGTCAACGAAGGGAATTTCTGGCAGTGCGATGAAGCCATTCGTGACTTTATTCGGTATGTTCATAGACACGAGGGCTATACCGCGCGCTATAGTGGGGCGCTAGTGGGGGATATTCATCGCATCTTGTTTCAGGGCGGCGTATTTTTGTACCCAGGCACGCTCAAAGATCCAGAGGGCAAACTACGTCTTCTTTACGAATCGGCACCCCTTGCATTTTTGATGGAGCAGGCGGGCGGTAGTGCTAGTACAGGTATTCAGCCGCTTTTAGATGAAGTGCCGCATTATCTGCATCAGCGTACGCCATTAATTATTGGTAGCAAAGACGACGTTGCTTTAGTAGAGTCTTTTATTGAGGAGAAAAAAACGCTTGCGCAAGATAAGCTTCAGGCCACGCCTTAAGGTTTTGATGCTTAAAGTTTTGATGATTGTTGCGTTGGGAGAACGACCATGACTGCCGCTGTGAACCACATTCTTGAAATTAAAGACTTCGGCCAAAGCATCTGGATGGATAACCTAAGTCGTGATTTAGTTCAGTCTGGTGAACTCATAGACTGGATTGAAAATCAGGGGGTTCGGGGCGTAACGTCCAATCCAGCTATTTTTGAAAAGGCGATCGCCGGAAATGCAATCTACGACGCAGATATCGAAGCAGGGATCCGCGCCAAAAAGTCGGTACTCGAAATTTATGAGTCGTTGACCTTTGACGACATCCGCAATGCCTGCGATATTTTTCGCCCCATCTACGACCAAACGGACGGTTTAGATGGCTACATCAGTATTGAGGTGCCCCCGACGATTTCAAAAGATACCCAAAGCACCATCACCGAAGCGCATCGCTACCACAAAGTGATTGACCGCCCTAACGTGATGATTAAGATCCCTGGTACGCCAGAAGGTCTTCCGGCTGTAGAGCAGGTCATTGCAGACGGCATTAGCGTAAATGTAACGCTGCTGTTCTCTGTGCAAAGCTATATTGATACGGCCTGGGCCTACATCCGAGGGTTAGAAAAGCGGGTCGCAGAAGGCAAAGACATCAGCAATATTTCGTCGGTTGCGAGTTTTTTCTTGAGCCGAATTGATAGCAAAATTGACGATTTGCTAGAGGAACGCATTAAGGAAGCGGGAGACAACGCCGCCCTCGTTGAGCGGCTAAAGGCGATTGAGGGGAAAGTGGCGATCGCCAATGCCAAAATTGCCTACCAAGAATATCTGAAGATTATTCGTAGCGATCGCTGGAAAGCCCTTTCTGCCAAAGGCGCACGGGTACAGCGACTGCTGTGGGCAAGCACAGGTACCAAAAACCCCAACTATAGTGACGTGATGTATGTAGATGAGCTGATTGGACCAGATACGGTAAACACCCTACCCCCCAGTACCATCAAAGCCTGTGCCGACCACTGTGACGTGGACAACCGCGTCGCCACAAACGTGGAAGAGGCGCAACAGGTCATCGCGTCCCTCAGCGATCCCGACATCTACATCGACCTCGAGCAGGTGATGGTAGAGCTGTTAGAAGACGGCATCGTGAAGTTTGTGCAGCCCTTTGAATCGCTGCTGCACTCTCTCGAAGAAAAGGTCAATCGACTGGCAACGGTATAAATAAATCTACGGCTACGGCGCAAAAACCCTATGGCGACTACGTTTCTCGAAAATCCGCTGCGCGTTGGCCTTCAGCAAGAGCGCATTCCAGAACCGCAAATTCTGGTCATTTTTGGTGCTTCCGGCGACCTCACGCAGCGCAAGCTGGTTCCTGCTATCTATCACCTGATGCAGTCGCGTCGGCTCCCTAGCGAGCTGACCATCGTGGGCGTGGCGCGACGGGAGTGGAGCCATGAGTTCTTCCGAGAGCATCTCAAGCAGGGCGTAGAAGAATTTTCGGATGGCGTTAAATCAGAGGATGCCTGGAATAACTTTGCCGAGGGCTTATTTTACTGCCCTGGCGACATGGATGACCCCGCCTTTTACCAAAAGCTCAACCTGTTTTTGTCTGAGCTAGATGGGCGGCGCGGCACCTTTGGAAATCGGGTCTTTTATCTGTCCGTGTCTCCTAAGTTTTTCTCCGAGGCCATTCAGCAGCTTGGCGCAGCGGGAATGCTCAAAGACCGAGAGAAAACGCGACTGGTGATCGAAAAACCCTTCGGGCGCGATCTTCAGTCCGCTCAGGCGCTCAATAAAGTGGTGCAAAAGGTCTGCCGCGAAAATCAGGTTTATCGGATTGATCACTATTTAGGGAAAGAAACCGTTCAAAACCTCCTGGTGTTCCGGTTTGCTAACGCCATTTTTGAGCC
>JAGVDA010000296.1 GCA_020058975.1 Thermosynechococcus sp. WC_1
AATCGCTGAGTGTGCAGCTACAGGTGCGAATTACTGAGAGCCAGAACGTAAAGCTAAAACAGATACCGAAGTGGCAAGAATTTGTGAGAAGTGCGATCGCCGAAAAACTGGAGCGAGAAAACCCCAGCTAATAAGCGCGTATACTTGCAAATAAGCTATAATAGTAGGTAGTAATGAGACTGCCCTATGAGCGTAATTGCAGTAACAGGTCCACGCCGACTAAGCCGAGCAGAGCATGAACAAGCCTTGGCAGACCTAAAGTGCTTGAGAACGTGTGAACGATGGCTAGTGGGCGATGCCCCCGGGCTGGATGAATTGGCACGGCTGGTGTGCTGGCGCGAAGCGCTGCACACAGAGCTGTACCAAGTAAAACCCCAGCTACCCGACCGTGCCCGATATGCTGAGCGAAGCACCCGTATGGTGAGCGCGTTGGCGCAAGTGAGAGGAACCCTACACGCATGGCCTAATAAACCAGCACCCCCAGAACTACGCCCTAGCCGAAACTGGCCTAGAGGTGCCCAAGGCAGCGGCACATGGGGAACGATAGCCCTAGCCGTGGGGTTGGGGCTGAATGTAGAGCTGCACCCATTAATGGATGACCTACAGTTGCCAGACTGGATAGAAACCCGACAGTTAGCCTTTCTGTAGAGTGCAAAAGGGTAAGCCCCTAACCAGGGCACCCTTACCCCTAGGTTGACCGCGAGCGGAGCTGTTTGCCCCCTCTTGAGCACGGTTGGAGCGTAGCGGAAACGGTGCCTCTAATCGGTGCGACAGCACGGAGAAAACCCCATGAGCGATTGGCAAGGGGCAAAAGGAAGCGATATAAAAAGGGCTTACCACCCAAAAGCGCAGTAAGCCCCTATCGTTGTTTTAGGCTTGTGCCCAAAGTTATTTTAGGGGCTGGATGCGCCAGAAACAAAAAGCCCGTCCATAAAGACGCGGACTTTTGATGTATTTCCCCTTGCCAAAAAAGACCAACCCCCTACACTGGAAAATCTTGTGGCGGCGCGCGTAATGCAATACCAGGCCAACCGTTTCGCATCGCCGCCGCCCCGACCAGAGCGCTATGGGGGTTGGTTCTTTTAGCGATGGGCCATGAGCAAGAGCGCGGCATCGCGCAACGTTAAAGAATCTGTTTAGCATCCAACCCTACCTGCATAGCCTCTCACCCATCTTCGGGAGGGACGCGGGGTTTCAGGGCGCGGGGTGTGGAGTGCCTGGGAAAATTATTCAAGGCGATCGCCACAATTCCGCACACTCCCAGGCGAGGCTTCACACCCAATCTAGAGCCTCTTGAAGCCGTCCATAAAAAAAGGGCAGAGGCCGAAGCCCCCACCCAAAGACCTTATGGCAATGGACAGCAAGGAAACACCTGAACCAAGTAGGTACAGAGCGCAGCACCCGCCTTGAACTGAACGATACCTGGCGCAATGACCTGTACCGACTTAGCCCCGTGCCACTCTAAGCGCGAAGCCGCCTTAGCTGTAAACGCCTGAGGGACGCCAGCTAAGCGCGACCAACCGCCACCCCGTGCAACCACGTGACAGCCAGACCAATCAAACGAAATGCTTGGAGACATAAACAACAAAGCCTAAAACAACGGGGTAGGGCAAACTGCCTACCCCGTTGTTGCCACGAGTGTAGAGAGGTCAAGGGCAGCGGGTGGGGGACTGGGGGCATCCCCCAGACATAAACCTTTAGACCTTACCAACCCCCGCTGTTTACTGAAGGCACGGACTGAACGGAGCAACGCTGCTTAGATGGTGGCGATCGCCCCAAGACCATAACGTTGCGTAGAGAAGGAGTACCGCAAGCCCTTGACCCCACCCAGAGGCAGTACAATAGCGCCCCTGTGTTAGGCAAACAAATGAACTGCCCCCTTGAGGGGGTTGGCGGGGTGATATTTCTTAAAAGCGAAGCATGAGCAACCCAACAGCCGGAGCGAAGCGCCATGCGAACGGCTGAAAAGGTGCATGAGACTTTCCCCATGCTGAAGCCTGCTAACGCTGCTATGCCATTGCGTCTAAGCGAACGCTGCCAAAGAGTGCCTAACCAATGCAATGGAGAAACCGCCTTTACCAGAGTGGCGATCGCTCACATTTGAATGGTCACTCATTGAGTCTAGACAGAAACTTAAATAAAATGATATCTTTGTATCTGTAGATATTTAACTAAAATTTAAGATGGGAAACCCAAACCCCAAAACTGAATACCTAAGACCTACGCCTAGAAGCGATGACACCACTGAACCTCTAGCTCATGCTGGCCTTATGGCACGGGTACCTGTGCGTATTGATGCAGTAGTGCGATCGCTCCCCAACCGTTCGGCATGGCTACGTCGCGTCATCACCGAAGCTGCACAGCGTGAGCTGATGAAGGATGGTGAGGTATGACCGAGCGATGGACAGATGAAACCCTGGATAGATTTGCTTCAACTGTGGGAGCTTCGATTCAGGCCAATAATGAGCTAATAGCATCCAACTCACAGGCGATCGCCGCAAACAGTGGAGCGATTGCAACCAGTGATGGACGGCTGACCCGTATGGAATCTGCAATCACCGAATTGTCTCAAGCTCAATTACGGATGATTCAAGAGTCTGCTAACTATCGCAGAGACATGTTAGAAATGCGCGCTGACATCCGAGAAATGCAGGCTGAAGTTAGAGGGCTGCAAACCGAGAACCGTCGCATCCTGGATCACCTGTTTGGTCAGCAGTCAAACTGACCCCGATTCAGGATGTACTACAGCCCGTAATCTTAGAGGATTTACCCCGATTCTTACCCCGCTCATTTATTAATAATGCTCAAAAGCTTTACTGTATATAATCTCTAGCCGTCAATGGTTCTGCAATGGCATTGCAGGGGTCAGCGGTTCGAATCCGCTTAGCTCCATTGGTTGGGGAACCATACACAGTAAGGCTTTTGGGAGTTCTAAACAACTTCT
>JAGVDA010000559.1 GCA_020058975.1 Thermosynechococcus sp. WC_1
ATTTGGTTAGAAACTAATAAACTGCCCCTTTTTGGCTTTAAGGGAGAACTGGTCGGGGTTCTGGGAACTTATCAGGACATTAGCCATCAAAAACAGGCCGAGTTTATTATTCGCCAAACGGCAGAACAAGAAAAACTACTGCGAGAAATTACGCAGAGAATTCGCCAATCTTTAGATCTTCTAACGATTTTTGATACTGCTTGCCAAGAAATTCGCCAGTTGATGAAAGCCGACCGTGTGGGTGTTTTCCAGTTTTATGGTGAATCTAGCTATGACGATGGGGAATTTGTTGCTGAATCCTTTGTCGAAGGAATTTCTTCGGTGATGGGAATTCAAGTTTATGACCATTGCTTTGGTGAAAAATATGCCCCGCTTTATCTTCAGGGCAGATATGCAGCAATGCCAGACATTTTTCAATTAGATCAATGTCATACAGATGTTTTAGCGAAGATTAATGTGCGCGCTAATTTGGTGGTGCCATTACTCTGTGGAGATGGCCTTTGGGGGTTGCTGTGCATCCATCAATGCAGTAGCCCTCGTCATTGGCAGCAGAATGAAATTGATCTAGCCCAACAGCTTGCAAATCAGTTGGCGATCGCCATTCAGCAAGCCAATCTCTTTGAACAGTTGCAAAAAGAACTGATAGAGCGTCAGGAGGCACAGCGACTGCTCACAGAACGCAATCAACAGCTTGCGGTATCTAACGAAGAACTGGCTCGCGCCACCCGTCTTAAAGACGAATTTCTAGCCAACATGAGCCATGAGCTTCGCACACCGCTCAATGCGATTTTAGGTATGACCGAGGCGCTCACAGAACAAATTTTCGGCAATGTCAATGAGCGTCAAATCAAAGCCTTAGCTACGATCAATCACAGCGGTACGCACTTACTGGCATTAATTAACGACATTCTTGACGTTGCCAAAATCGAGTCGGGGCACATTGAGCTAGACTTTACCCCCGTTTCTGCGACCAAGCTGTGCGAATCGAGCTTGGCGCTGATCAAACAGCAAGCCTCACAAAAAAGAATTCAGATCACCACAGATTTTTCAACAAATCTGCCTGAATTAAGCGTTGATGAGCGACGGATCCGTCAAGTTTTGATTAACCTGCTCAGCAACGCGGTTAAGTTTACCCCTGAAAGCGGAAACATCACGTTAGAGGTTAAGCAAACGCAGCCCTGCTTTATTCAAATTGCTGTAACCGATACGGGCATAGGGATTGCGCCAGAACATATCAATAAGCTCTTTCAGCCCTTTATCCAAATTGATAGCGCCCTCAATCGGCAGTATCAGGGCACAGGTTTAGGGCTTGCCCTGGTCAAACGCATTGTCGAACTTCATCAAGGACACGTCAATTTAACCAGTCAACTGGGAATGGGCAGTTGTTTCATGATTGATCTCCCCTGTGCCGAGGCGGCTTGTGCTGCGGTTCTTAACCCTAAATCAACCCATCGAGTCCTAAGAGATAGCTCCACTTTTGGTCTACTATCAGCCGCCAGTGCCCCTTTAATTTTGCTCGCTGAGGACAATGAAGCCAATATTGCAACCATGAAAAGCTATTTAGAGGCAAAGGGATATGACATTGTGGTGGCAAAGAATGGACGACAGGCGATCACATTAGCTCAGGCTAAAACCCCTAATTTAATTTTGATGGACATCCAGATGCCGGAGATGGACGGCCTAGAAGCAATGCAGCAGATCCGCCGCAACCCCGATTTAGTAGATGTCCCCATCATTGCCCTCACCGCCTTAGCTATGAGAGGGGATAGAGAGCGATGCCTAGCGGCAGGAGCCAATGATTACATTAGTAAACCGATTAAGCTCGCACAGTTGGTGACAAAGATTCAAGGGCTTTTAAACTTCAGTGAGCTTTAAAGTGAAATTAATTGGGAATCCTAAAGAAAATATAGAATATAGCGCGGAAAAGCAAGGGCATCACAACTCAACGGGGATGCAGCTTGCATGTGATTTTACCTGCATGTGTTTAAAACTTGGTTCTCCAACACTGAATTTGTTTCGATTTCTGCTTAACCTACCCATTCGTCGCTTTTTTTATGACCATTCCCTCCGTTCTAATTATTGACGATGAACCCGATAATTTTGACGTTATTGAAGCGTTCTTGAGCGATCAGGGCTATCAGCTTCACTACGCCGCTGGTGGACAGGAGGCGATCGCCGCACTCGAAACCTTTGCCCCTGACCTTATTTTGCTAGACGTCATGATGCCAGGGATGGACGGCATGGAAGTATGTCAGCGCATTAAAGCCATCCCCAAATGGGAAGCAGTACCCATTATTGTCATTACAGCCCTAACAAGCAAAAAAGATCTGGCTCAATGCATTAGTGCTGGGGCAGATGACTTTATGAGTAAGCCGATTAATCGGTTAGAGCTAAACGCAAGGGTGCGTTCAATGCTACGCATCCGTCAGCAATATCAGCAAATAGCAGCCTTCAGCACTCAACTCGAAGCACAGGTGCAGCAGCGAACTGCTCAGTTAGAAGCCATGGTTTTACAAGATGCCATGACTCAATTACCCAGTCATGCATTCTTGCTTCAAAAACTGTCAGAGACCTTTGAGTCTGGGCAATCCTCTTTTGCCCTAGTTTATTTAGACTGCGACCAGTTTAAGCTCGTCAATGGAGCTTTTGGACATGCTGTGGGGAATCAACTGCTGATCGCCATTGCCCAACGGCTACAACAGCATCTTTTACCAGGCGATATCTTAGCCCGCATCGGCGGCGATGAGTTTTGTTTTCTGCTGCATCAGATTAAGGATACCCCTACCCTCGAAAGGTCTATTCAATCCATTTTGCAGAGCTTTAACAACGCTTTTCTAGTTGAGAACTGCGAAATTTTTATGAGTGCCAGCCTTGGGGTTGCTTTGGTCAAGGATGAAAAGCGGCAGCCTGAAGAACTTTTGCAAGACGCAGATACCGCAATGTATCAAGCAAAGCTCCGTGGAAAGGGTAGCTATCAAATTTTTGATCGCCAAATGCATCTTTCGATGTTGAGCCGACTGACGCTAGAGAATGATTTACAGCGAGCGCTCACACAACAAGAGTTTATGCTCCACTACCAGCCCATCATAGATCTTCAAACGAAGACGCTTTCTGGCTTTGAAGCCTTGGTGCGTTGGCAACATCCGGTACGGGGAATGGTTTCGCCAGCAGAATTTATCCCTTCTATGGAGACCACGGGGCTGATTGTGCCTGTGGGTATGCTGATCTTAAAACAAGCCTGTCAGCAGCTCCAAATCTGGCGGCAGCAGGGTTGGACAGAACTCAGCATGAGTGTCAACCTCTCTGTACGACAATTTTCTTCTCCAACGCTACTCTCTGACATTGATCGGGTATTGGCAGAAACTGGGATTGATCCGGCTTATCTAAAGTTAGAAATTACGGAAAGCGCAATTATGGATAATGCTGAGATGGCGATCGCCTTAACCCAGGCATTGCAGTCTCGGCACATTCAGATCAGTATTGATGACTTTGGCACAGGCTATTCATCTCTGGGCTATTTACATCGTTTCCCCGTCAATAATTTAAAAATTGATCGCTCTTTTGTTAACCAAATTCAACTTGAAAGCCGAGATTATCATGTTGTGGATACTATCATTACGCTCAGCAAACAGCTTGGTCTACTGGTCATCGCCGAAGGGGTAGAAACAGCACAACAACTCGAGGCACTTAAACAGCTTGGGTGTGAGTTTGGACAGGGGTACTTATTCTCAAGGCCACTAGCCGCAAACGAAATTGAACGAATCTATTTCTCTCAAAGAGAAGCAGTTCTAACCTAAAGATAATGACTTTCTCTCTCGGAAGCAGTAGCGCCTTTGCAAATAGACTCAGTAGAAAACAAAATTAATGACGGATGGAGCTGAAGTAGAGAGCCGCTACAATAATTAGCCCCAACATTGCTAGCGGAACCCACAAATCAATGTAGTTAGGCATGGGTGGCAATCGGTAAGTTCTGGGCAAGATAGAGAAAGAAGCTTTTTAGTATTGTCGCGTGGGACAGAATTTTGTATGACCAGCTCTATAAATTCTAGTGTGGACTGGAGTGCTTCAGCCGCAGAACCGGATAAAGATGACCTAAAACATTGGATTTGTGAGTTAACGCGCCTCTCTCCACAACAAGCTGAACGAGTAATCGCGCAAAGAGAACAAGAATTACCAAGTCCGCCGCCAAAGAAGCAGTTGGAATAGGCTCTGACGGGTTTTAAGGCGATTCGCGCAAGAAAATCTCCACTACTTGAAGGGCTATGGGGTATGCGATAGTAGAACAGCAGGGCGCGTTCCCTGCGGGTGCAATCGACAGGTTCTTCAAGGCTTTATGGGCAATACATTTGGGCATTTGTTCCGGATTACAACCTTTGGGGAATCCCATGGGGGTGGCGTGGGGGTTGTGATTGATGGGTGCCCACCCCAGCTCGAGATCTGTGAAGCAGACATTCAGTTTGAGTTAGACCGTCGCCGTCCAGGCCAAAGCCGAGTAACAACGCCACGAGATGAGTCCGATACCTGCGAAATTTTGTCTGGGGTATTTGGCGGCAAAACCCTCGGCACGCCCATCGCCATTTTAGTGCGCAATAAAAATACGCGGCCTCAAGATTATGACGAGATGGCGACGGTCTATCGCCCGTCCCACGCAGATGCAACCTATGATGCCAAGTACGGCATTCGTAACTGGCAGGGCGGCGGACGATCTTCAGCGCGCGAAACCATTGGGCGGGTGGCAGCAGGGGCGATCGCCAAAAAGATCCTCCATCAAATCGCTGGCGTTGAGGTGATTGGCTATGTACGCCGCATTAAAGACCTAGAAGCACCCATTGAACCCAATACCGTTACCCTTGCCCAAGTTGAAAGCAACATGGTGCGCTGTCCCGATCCGGTGTATGCCGAGAAAATGATTGCGCTGATTGATGCCACGCGCCAAGATGCAGATTCTATTGGCGGGGTGGTAGAGTGTGTAGCGCGGAATATTCCAATGGGTTGGGGTTCGCCCGTATTTGATAAGCTCGAAGCCGACCTTGCCAAAGGGGTAATGTCTTTACCCGCCAGCAAAGGGTTTGAAATTGGCTCAGGCTTTGCGGGGACGCTTTTAACGGGCAAAGAACACAATGACGAGTTTTATACCGATGAGGCAGGACGTCTGCGCACGGTTACAAATCGCTCTGGTGGAATCCAGGGCGGTATTTCTAACGGTGAAAATATTGTTTTAAGAGTGGCCTTTAAGCCAACTGCCACCATTGGCAAAGCCCAAAATACGGTGAACCAAGCTGGGGAAGAGACGGTACTAGCCGCAAAGGGGCGTCATGACCCCTGCGTGCTGCCCCGTGCTGTGCCGATGGTAGAGGCGATGGTGGCATTGGTTCTGTGCGATCATCTGTTGCGGCATCATGCCCAATGCGAGTTGCTGTAGTCTGGGTGGCTGAGCGAAGTCGAAGCCACCCAGACATTTAGTCATCGTCAACCGATTGAGACATGACCTCAACGGCCTGTACGTCAATAGTGCCAGGGGTAGAGACTCTCTCAAAGGTGCTATCGCCAGCCCTAACGCTCTCGCCACAGTTGGGGCAGTTAACTTGAGACTGCTTAAGCGCCGTTAAACCTTCTTGGCAAACGGGGCAGTTCCCCTGTACTAAATTACGGGTGAGCCACCACTGCAACCCAAAAAACGCCACAATGGGGACGACCGTAAAGAAAACAATTAGAAACAAGAAAGACTTAACCAACCAGCCCAGCCCTACAAACCCCAATAGCCAAATGACGGCAATGGTGGTGAGCCACGGCTTAAGGGTCTGCCATCGGATTGGAGAAAGTTGAGAAGGGAATTGATTCATGAAGCGCTCCTAGTCTGCACACGCGATGCAGCTCTTAATCACAAGCCTGATTCAGTATAGCGAGTCTAGGGGTGCGTCGCGCTTAAGTTCAGTTAGCTTATTAAGGCAGCTTGTGAGGGCAAAGAGATTGGATTGCGATCGCATCCATGGCTACAATCAGTCAAGCGCTAGCATCCATTCGATCTATTCTTTCAAGCACTGCCGAAAGCATCTTTCTTCCCCATGACAACCACAGACGATAAGACCATTGTTCGCTCGTACTTTAATTCCGTGGGCTTTGATCGCTGGCGGCGCATCTATGGCGATGGCGAAGTCAATAAAGTTCAGCTTGATATTCGCAATGGTCATCAGAAAACGGTAGACACGGTTTTGTATTGGCTAAAGAGTGACGGGAATGCTCAAGGGCTAAGCATTTGCGATGCAGGTTGTGGTGTCGGTAGCCTCAGTATCCCCCTTGCCGAAATGGGCGCACAGATTTGTGCCAGCGATATCTCAGACAAAATGATAGAAGAAGCCAAAGCGCTTGCAATCGCTCAGTTTGGCAATTCAGAAAACCCAACCTTTACCGTGCAAGATCTCGAAGGTCTATCGGGTCATTACCATACGGTCATTTGTCTAGACGTACTAATTCACTACCCTCAAGAAAAGGCAGCTCAGATGATTGAGCATTTGAGTTCCTTGGCAACAGATCGACTGATTTTAAGCTTTGCCCCTAAGACCCCGATCTACTCGCTGCTTAAAAAGATTGGAGAATTTTTCCCAGGGCCGAGTAAAGCCACCCGCGCCTATTTGCATAGCGAAAAAGAAATTGTAAAAACGTTTAATGCTCTGGGATGGACGGTAGGACGTTCTGAACTCACCGCAACCCAGTTTTATTTTTCACGGCTACTAGAATTTAAGCGGGTGGCTTAGGACTGCACATAAAATAAAATTTAGGTTTTGTTGGGGCGGGTTTTGCCGATATATTTGGGATTCTGCAACGCAGTATCAGCTAAAACCGCCCTTACCTACTCCTTGCAGCCCCTACTTTGCTCCACCGCCTGGTGTCACATTAATGAACGGCAGCGGGCCATTACCACCCATATAGGTGGGGAATTTGCCATCCCATTTTTCAATGGCCTGTTTTTGCAGTAGGTCAGGGGTCAGCGTCGATCGTTGCAGCCGCTGAGCTTCCGCTTGCCCTTTAGCGCGATTTACCTCAGCCTCGGCATCTTTGGTTGCTTTAAGCGCCACAAACTCCGCCTGCTTGGCCTGCTGCTCAGCAACCTGCTTTGCCTCGATCGCCTTATTGAACTCTGGCGAAAACAAGAAATCTACGAGTGATACATCATCCACCGCCAGTCCGTATGGGGTAAGCCGAGTTTTGAGCGCCTGATCAATTTCATTCTTGAGTTCTGTGCGCTTGGTCAAAATTTCTTCGACATTCTTTTTTGCCGTTGCAGCCTTCAAGACTTCAGACACGGCTGGGTTAATAATCCGCTGCAAAATTTCAGTCTCATCCCCAATGCGCTGGTAGACCGTATTAACTTTAGCTGGGTCAACATGCCAGTTCAGCGCCAATTCCGTCGTGACATCCTGAAGATCTTTAGAAGCGGCTTGAGCTTTAATATCACTGCGCTGCACTCGAACGCTCATATTCTTAACCGATGTCACAAACGGCAAAACAAAATGAAATCCTTCGTCTAGCACCGCATTCTGTACCCGCCCCAAACGCATTACAACCCCACGTTCGCCTGCATTAACAATGGCAAAAGGTCGAAAGAATAGGGCAGTTAGCAGCAGAATGCCGCCGCTTACCAAAATTTTACCGCCAACGGGAGGCAAGCTCAGGGTGGGGACTGATCGCGTCATACTATTGTTCTCTCAATGGTGGATAAGCTGCTGAAATCCATATTGTTTCACGAAGTAGAAACACAGGCTTGCGTCCCTTTATCCGTGAAAGTTTTTCCTGGAATGGGAATAAACTGCCAACTGTAGGACTTCGGCTGTAAAACGAATTTAATGACGCCGTAAGTAGCCGTATTTTGAACCTCGCTGTTGGGTCGAAGGCTTGCTAATTCTCGGAGTTCTGCACCACCCGTACCCACTACAAATTCACGGATGCCGCGCTTGGGTTCAGCTTTTCCCTCTGGGTTCTGAGCTGCAAAGCGCTCGTATTGATGATCATGCCCATTAACCACAACATCCACGCCGGCATCATACAGCGTTTGCCAAATATCCTTCATTTTGGGGTTATTACCATGCAGCCCTGAACTGAAGACGGGATGGTGCCAGTAGGCCAAGGTACAGGCTTTGGGATGGGCTGCTAGATCGGCCTTAAGCCATCGCTCTTGCTCTGAACCCGTTTGGGCATCAATATTGCTGTTGAGGGCTACGACATGCCACTCGCCTAAGTCATAGCTATAGTATCCCTTGCCCACAGCTCCGGCTCTAGATCCAAAATAGGCGTAGTAAGGATCGCCATTGGGAGAATTGTATTCGTGATTGCCAGGAGTGGGATAGGTGCGTGCCTTAAAGCGTCCCCAAGTCGGGTCATAGCACTTTTGAAAGTCTTCTGTTGTCCCATTCGGATAGGCATCATCGCCTGCGGTAAAGACTGTACCTGGAATTTTGTCAATGAGCTGTGCGGTTAGCTCATCTTCTGGTTTAGAGCATTCTGCAATATCCCCTGCACCCACAAATACCGGATCTAAGGCAGTGACAGTAGCTTTGCCTGGGGCAGGCTTCAGGGATGCCGCAGGCGTGATGCGTGATGGCAACTTTGAGGGAACAGTGACTGGCTTTGCCTTGACCGCAGCAGAAGGCAAGGGGGGGTTCTTAGACTGAGCCTGAATCTCAATTTGCTGTTGCACAAGCGCACATCCGCCCAAGATGGCGAATAGGATTAACTCAAGCTGAAGCAATTTTGGCATGGGAGTCATTGAATTTAAGCAGTATCCTTCGTGACGGCAGCAATTGAGTCAAAACAAATTTTAAGGGTCACAGTTTCAAGGGCAGCCACTTGAGGTGAATTGAGCGGGGCTGGCTTTGCGAGAGGCCGTGGTGGCTATCAGTTGGGCGAGGGCGATCGCCGCTTTCATGCTGGTTGCGTCGGCAATCCCTTTACCTGCAATATCAAAGGCGGTGCCGTGGTCTGGAGAAGTGCGGATAAACGGTAGGCCAATGGTCGTATTTACCGCGCGGTCAAAGGCCATGAGCTTAACGGGAATGAGTCCTTGGTCATGATACAGCGCAAGATAGGCGTCGTGGGGTGATCTGTCTTGCAAGGGCATTTGCCCAAACCAGGCCTGTCCAGGTCTAACCCACATGGTATCGGGCGGAATGGGGCCTTCTAAGTTGGCCTGTGGGTAGCGATCGCGCATTCGCTTTAGCCAAGGCATAATCCAATCTATTTCTTCGGTGCCAAGCTGCCCTTGTTCGCCGCTGTGGGGGTTAAGTCCGGCGATCGCAATACTGGGTGAGTCAATTCCAAATAAGTCCCGAAGGGTTTCAATCAGCAAGTCTAGTTTTAGCGTCATTAATTCAGGCGTGAGTGAACAAGACACCTGAGCGAGCGGAATGTGGGTGGTGGTGAGGAGTGCGCGCAACTGCCATTGGGTAAACGGTGACGTTGCCACAAACATCATGCCAAACCGACTAACTCCAGCTTTTTCGGCCAGCAGTTCAGTCTGACCAGGGTAGAGATGCCCTGCTGCTTTCCACGCCGATTTTGCGATGGGGCCGGTCACAATACCTGTATAGTTTCCGGTTAGAGTTTGGGCGATCGCCATTTCTAAATAGGCAAAACTGGCAGCACCTGTGTGGGCTGACGGAGTCCCTAAACGCACATCTCCAAATTTTTTCTGCGGCTCAATCACGTTCAGCCTATCGGGATGGGCGAGATGTTTTTGAACGTAGGCTGTGCCCTGAGACTGCTCGATTTGGCGATAGGTTTGGAGAAGGGTGTGGCGATCGCCAAACACCGTAATGCCGTCAGATTCATTTGCCAGCGCCTTCAGCACCACTTCTGGCCCAATTCCGGCTGGGTCGCCTATTGCTAGCGCTAAAGAAGATGAGGGGATAACAGAAGTAGCCTTGGCTGAGGTGATAGTCATACAGAGATTGCCCTCAAACCTCAGTGAATGGATTCAGAATAGAAATTTGGCAGCCTTCAAAATCTCGGACATTGCGCGTCACCAATGTAATTTGGTGAACCTGAGCAGTCGCTGCAATTAACATATCGGCTTGAGTCCGAGGTTTACCTTGGGTCTTTAAAATGCCTCTGATTTCACCGGATTTTTTGGCAATTTCAGGCGTAATGGGAAGGATATGGCAATAAGTGATTAGAAATCTCTGGAACCAAGCTTGAATTCTGGCATTGGGTCTTGACGTTAACCCATACAACGTTTCCTCTATGGTGATGACACTCAACGAAATAGATGACACGGTTGCACTCCAAGCTAATACGCCTGGATTGGGTTGAGGTCTGGCTAGTTCACTAATAATGTTGGTATCACACAGAAAAGTCATGAGAGCTTTCGGCAAAGGGGTTGGGACGATCGTAACGGGCAGCGCTTTCAAGTTGATAGTTTTCTTCAGCGCAAATCTCGCGTAGCTCGGCGAAGGTATTGGCTAAAGTCATATTTGCCGCTTGCTGTTGCCAGACCAAAAATTCTTGGAAAACATCTGCTTTTACAAGCGCTGCGACGAGTTGATTGTGGTCATAGATGAGCTGAGGTTCATCAACCACTGCGTTGATCAGTTCCGAGAAATGTTGTTTTGCATCTTCAATTTTCCAGGGCATATTTGTTTAGACCTAGATGGGAATGATCTAAATGTAAACTGTACAGCGATGTTAGGCTCTCGACGGAGGATGAAAGTGAACGTGTTTGGCAATCACCACACCAACGTAAACGCTAAAACTGACAGCTAGGGCAAAAATGACATGATCTTCCCGCCATGCGAATTTTTGCAATGGGTGTGGCGCACACGCGACACGGTTCCCCAGTACGGCGATACACCCAGGCAACGCTGCCGTAGTTGCCGTTAATGCCCGTCACCTGCCGGAAATCGCTAAAGGTCGTACCTCTTTCACTCAACGCCTTTTGAATCACCGAGATGATCGCCCCATGAAGTTTTTCAGTCTCCCCAACAGTCAGACTGCGGCAGGGTCGAGTTGGGTGAATACTGCCTAAAAACAGAGACTCATCGACATAGATGTTGCCTAGCCCCGCAATCAGGGTTTGATCGAGGAGGGCGTTTTTGATGGGGCGATCGCGTCCTTTCACCGCCGCCGCTAAATAAGCAGACGTAAACGCCTCAGACAGCGGCTCAGCGCCTAAAGCCCCCATCCCAGCCATAATC
>JAGVDA010000089.1 GCA_020058975.1 Thermosynechococcus sp. WC_1
GCCAATCTGCGCCTGACGCGACGTTAGATCTAAGGTTTCAATGCGGTGTAGCGTCTCGCGGATGGAGGCTTCGGTCAGGTCGGTGATGCGGAACTGCCCAATCCGCACGGCTTGGGCTTCGGGCTTGAGGCGTTTGCCGTGACAGACTTCGCAGGGTTCCCCCACAAGATACTGCTCTAGCTTTTGTTTATAAAGGTCAGAGGAGGCTTCGCGGTATTGGCGCTCTAGAAGCGGCAACACACCCTCGTACTTGCGATGGTAGCCCTCGGCTTTTCGGTAGCGAGAATCGACCTCCATGTAAATGGGTTCTTTGGTGCCGTGGAGAATAATATTCTGCTGGTCTGGGGTGAGTTTTTCCCAGGGGGTTTGCAGCTCAAACCCAAAGGCTTGCCCGACGCTGTACAGCAGCGAGAAGTAGTAGGTGTTGTCTTTTTCTGACCAAGGGGCGATCGCCGCATACACGGGCAAGCTTGGGTCGGGCACTACCAGCTCTGCCGAAAACACCTGAAGGCTGCCCAGTCCGTGACAGTTGGCACAGGCACCATAAGGCGAGTTAAACGAAAACAGCCGAGGGGATAGTTCCTCCATGACCGCCCCGTGTTCAGGGCAGGCAAAGTTTTCTGAAAAAACAATCAGCGAATTTTCAGGCGTTTGAGCGTCGGGCTTTTGGCTATCGTAGCTGCCCTCCGCTTCTGCGGCCTTTAGCTCCGGCTGCGGGAATGGAATCACATTGCTTGTTGCGGCTTCCCCACCCAAAATTTCGACCATCACAATGCCGTCAGCCCGTCGGAGTGCCGTACTAAGAGAGTCTACAAGGCGCTCCTCAATGCCCTCTTTTTGGATTAGGCGGTCTACAACTACCTCGATGTTGTGCTTTAGGTTTTTGTCTAGCTCGATGTTGTCGGTTAGCTCTCGCACTTCGCCGTTGATCCGCACTCGCACAAACCCCTCGGCGGTCAGGGCAGACAGCAGCTTACGATGGGTGCCTTTTTTGCCGCGCACCACTGGCGCTAAAATCTGAAACCGCGTGCGATCTTCTAGCTGCATCACCTGGTCTACCATCTGGTCGATGGTTTGCGGAGAGATCTGGCGATCGCAAATTGGGCAATGCGGCTCCCCAGCGCGACCATAGAGCAGCCGCAGGTAGTCGTAAATTTCCGTGACGGTACCGACCGTGGAGCGCGGGTTGTGGGAGGTAGACTTTTGGTCAATGGAGATGGCGGGGCTTAAGCCCTCAATGGCATCGACATCCGGCTTATCGACCTGGCCTAAAAACTGACGGGCATAGGCGCTGAGAGACTCGACATAGCGCCGCTGACCTTCGGCAAAAATGGTGTCAAAGGCCAGAGAAGACTTACCAGAGCCAGAAACCCCTGTGAACACAATCAGGCGATCGCGGGGTAAATCTAGGTCTAAATTTTTGAGATTATGCTGCCGTGCGCCGCGAATGCGGATCATCGGCTCCCCCTTCATCGGCGGCGTTGATTTTTTAGGATCAGAAGCAGAAGCGTCGGGGTGACGTGCCATAGCGATTCAATCATCTTGAAGAAATCCTTAATGATTGTAACGTTAACGCCTCTACTGCATGAGTGACAGACGGTCATGTGCCTTAAGCTAACTACAGCGTTTGTACTCTTAAGACAGTAGACTTCAATGCTGATTCGCCGTTGGATAATTTGGGGACTTGTGGGCTGTCTGGTTGTGCTTGGCCTTGCGGGGTGCCAGTGGCAGCTTAAATCTGCTCAGGCACAGGTGCCCCAACTGGTGCTGAGTAGCCTGAGCGATCCTAAAACTTTCAATGCGGCTTTAAGTAAAGAATCCAGTGAGGTCCTGCCGCTGCTGGGCGAAGGACTCATTACAGAAAACGGCAATACTGGAGCCGTTGAGCCAGCCCTAGCCGAATCTTGGAAAATATCATCGGACGGCAAGCAGATTGCCTTTACCCTAAAACCCAATCTGAAATGGTCAGACGGTCAACCCCTCACGGTAGATGACGTGGTGTTCACCTACAACGAAGTGGTGCTAAACAAGGCCATCCCCAATAATTATCGGGATGGTCTGCGCGTTGGCAAAACTGGGGTACTGCCCACGGTGCGTAAACTAGATGAGCGCCGAGTTGAGTTTTCTATCCCTGAAACCTTCGCGCCCTTTTTACGAGTGACGGGCATTGGTATTTTGCCCAAACACATTTTAGAAGACTCCATTAAAACGAAGGATGAGAAAGGTAACCCTAAGTTTCTGTCCCTATGGGGCGTCAATACCCAGCCTCTTTCTAAGATTGTCGTCTGTGGCCCCTACCAAATCGAAAGCTATCGCGTCGGTGAGCGCGTGACCTTACGCCGTAACCCTTACTACTGGAGGCATGGCTCCCAAGGCGAACCGCAACCCTACGTTGAGCGCGTTGTCATTCAGGTCGTTGAAAATACCGACACGGATATGCTGCAATTTCGCTCTGGCGGCATTGATGTCAATGATGTCACCTCTGATTATTTCTCCCTTCTCAAACGTGAAGAAAAGCAGCGCGGGTTCAAGCTCTACAATGGCGGCCCTTCTCTCAACACTCTTTATCTCTCGTTTAACCTCAATAAGGGGCGAGATAAAGCGGGTAAGCCCTTCGTAGACCCCATGAAATCGAAGTGGTTCAATACCGTCGAGTTTCGGCAGGCGATCGCCTACGCCACCAA
>JAGVDA010000330.1 GCA_020058975.1 Thermosynechococcus sp. WC_1
GGCAACCGCAAGTGGGAGGGGGATGGCCTAGGCAAAACGGGTGAAACCTACCTTGTCGGACGAGACTACCTCATGCGCTCCGTCTCCCGCTTTTTAGAGGAGGACCCTAAGGCATATGTAGAATCTCTGCAAGCCGTGGGCGTGAATGATGACGTGATTGGGCGCGTAAAACAGTATAAAACCTCAATTCTTCAGCAGAAGGTGCAGCCCCAGGGCACTGCCGAAGCCTTAACTGGGCGACAGGGCACCCAAATCCTAAAAGACTATCGCGGCATTCCGGTGCTTAGCTCCTATGCACCTCTAAAGATTGCGGGTTTAGACTGGGTGATTTTGTCAGAGATTGACCTTTCAGAAGCCTACGAGCCAATCTATGCCTTTACACGGCAGGTACTGATTTCGGCGACGTTGCTGATGCTGCTGCTCACGCTGATTGCGATGGCGTTGGCCTATCTATTCGTCAAACCCATCCAGCACCTTATTGACAGTGCGCGTAAGGTGCAGACTGGAGACATGGATGTGATTGTGCCGCTCAACCCTCGCGATGAATTTGGAGAACTGGCGCAGTCTTTTAACGCCATGCTCAATAGCCTGCACACCCAGACTGATCTGGTAGCCGAAAAAAATCGCGAAAACGACCAGCTTTTGCTGAGCATTTTTCCGGCGGCGATCGCCAAGCGCCTGAAGCTAGGCGAAAAAGACATTGCAGAAGATATCTCTAACGTTGCGGTCATCTTTGCCGATCTGACGGGTTTCTCCAAGCTCTCCGCGTCCATGACGGCCTATGAAATTGTCCATCTTTTAAACGAAGTATTTACCGCCTTTGATGAAGCTGCCGAGCGCTTTGGCATGGAAAAAATCAAAACCATTGGCGACAGCTACATGGCAATTTGTGGCTTATCTGTGCCCTACCTCGACCACGATAAACGGGCGATCGGGTTTAGCCTAGAGCTACAGTCCGTCATGCGGCGGTTTAACCTAGAGCGCGGATTTGCGCTCAATATTCAGGTCGGCATTAACTCTGGGGATGTGGTGGCTGGCATCGTCGGCCGCAATAAGTTTATCTACGATGTCTGGGGTGACACCATCAATATTGCCAGCCATCTGAGAGATGCCTGCCCTGCCGGAGAAATTCTGGTGTCTGAGGCAGTCTATCAGCGCCTTCGAGATCTCTATGATTTTGAAGCCTGGATAGACTCTGAACACGGCGACAGCAATGCATCCATTGCGGCTTGGCGTTTAAAGACCGTTCAGCCTTCAACGAAACGGTGATTAAGGGATGAATACCGAAACGCTTCAAAATCTTGTGGTGTGGGCGATCGCCCTAATCCTCGGCTTTCCATTCCTGATCATTTTGCTTGGGGAAGTCATCCATCGGCAGAAACTGCGCGGTCGGCCTATTGCGGGGACTTTACGCATCGTCCGCAATCTGCTGCTGCCCGTGCTGGTCTTTTTGCTGTTCATGCTCTATGTGCTGAAAATGCACCCAGATCATCAACTGGTCAAGAGCGCCCAAACCTTACTCTGGATTGTGGTCATCCATGCGTCGCTATCTTTGCTCAACGTCGTAATTTTTGAGCAGGCCGGAGCCGATACGTGGCGCGCCAAAATGCCCAAATTGCTGATTGACCTAGCGCGGCTGTTTTTGATTTTGCTCGGCTCGGCGATCGTTTTAGCCACGGTCTGGAAGGCGGACTTAGCCGGACTCGCCACGGCCTTAGGCGTTAGCTCTATTGTGATTGGTTTAGCCCTCCAAGATACCCTAGGCAGCGTCACTTCTGGCATTGCCCTACTGTTTGAGCGCCCTTTTAATGTAGGGGACTGGCTGCGGGTAGGGGAACTTACGGGTCAGGTGATTGACATCAACTGGCGATCGGTGCGGCTGCAAACCTTTGACCGCGAGATGGTGATTATTCCCCATAAGGTCATCAGTAATGAAATTATCCGTAACTTTAGCCGCCCTCTGACCCTCCATGCTGAGCGCGTCAAGATTGGCTTTTCCTATGGCGATCCGCCGAACCTAGCCCGTCACGTTCTCAAAAGTACGGCGCTGGCAACCCAGGGGATTTTGGTTAAGCCAGAGCCAGAGGTGTTGACCCTTACCTATGACGACTCTTCGATTACCTATGAGGTGAAATTTTTTGTTGAAAACTATGGGGATATTGAAGATATTCGCAGTCGCTTTATGAGCCGAGTTTGGTACGCCGCTCAGCGCAATAATCTCAATATTCCTTTCCCCATTCGTACCCTGTATCATTTTCATGGACCCACAGCGCGCCAGGGTAGCACCAGCAAAAAGTTTGCAGAGAGCCTTCAGTCTTTACCCGATTTTGTGCCCATTGATCGAGAAAACGGCAATTTACAGGGCGATTCAGAGGGTGTTACCCTTCAGCACTTTGGCATTGGAGAGAAGGTGATTCGCCAGGGCTACCCCAGTAATTCGCTCTACATTATTGTGTCAGGCCATGCTGCTTTATCAATGGTAGATAGCGTAGGGATAGACCATCAAATTCTCTCGCTGAGTGCAGGGGAGTTTTTTGGAGAAATGGTTTTATTCTCTGGAGAACCCAGCCCTATCTCGATTACGGCAGTCAATGACTTAGAAGTTATGATGATTTCTGCCGATGAGGTCAACCAGATGATTGCGCGCCAGCCCAGCTTTGCGCGCGAAATTGGGCAAATCTTAGAGGTGCGCCGTCGGGCGATCGCCGTGGTTCATCAAGCTGCGGCAACCCCTCGAGATTCGTTTGCAATCTAGCTATTTATCATTCAGCGGCTTGTATTTACTTGCTCAAGGGCGTGGTGATTCACTACACTAATTAAGCCCTTAGTGCCGTTATGTTGAGTTTTCTGTGATGTCTGAACAAGAGTCTGCCCCCAAAAGAGTGATTCCTAAGCCCATTAAAGCCGCAGACTTACCCGCTAAGTCTGCTGATGCTCCCACGCAGGATAGAGAAAAGCGAGGAGAGCGAGGGGGCGACAGAGATAAAGGCGGTCGCGGTGGACGTAAAGGACGCGAAGAGCAAGAAGTAGCTCCCCGTGTTAGTGCTGCACTTCAAAGAGGGCCAAAATATACACCGCCCAAGCCTGCGCCTGAACCTGTAGCAGCCGAAGAAGAAGTTGAAACGCCTGATGCGGAAACGACGGAAGCCTCCTCTGAAGCAGAAGCACCCGCAGAGGAATAGTAGCGAACAATTTGTAGGGGCACAAGGTATGAGCGCCCCTACGATGACGAGACAACCTTTTTCTAGTGGACTAAATAACACCCAAAACTGTGGAAGGGCAGGTTTTGGCTAAACGCTCTTGCTATATCCTATACAGCTTTGGCTAAACCTGCCCCTACCTTCGAACTTATTTAATTCATGATTCTAAGCTGATCTGCGCTCAGAGATGGCAATAGTAACCAGTGCCACCACTCTAAAGCCTGATTGCTGAAGTGTTTCGATCGCAGACTTGAGCGTAGCGCCCGTTGTAAAAATATCGTCTACCAGTACAATGTCTTTTTTACTTTTATGCTTCTGTAAATCTGCGCTCAGTTGAAAAACATTGCTCAAATTTTGATATCGCTCCTGACGTGACAGTCCAAACTGGGCAGTTGTAGCCAGGGTGCGAGTTAGTCCGTTTGCGCGTAACGGCATCCCTGTAACCTGGCAAAAGCTGCGGGCGATGATTTCTGCTTGGTTGTAGCCGCGCTGCTGTTGGCGGTCTTTATGTAGTGGAATGGGTACTGCCACTAGATTGCGGTCTAGCGGCGCTGAATTTAGCCAAAGCTGCCCTAGCCATTGACCTAAGGGTTCTGCAACCAGGGGACGGTGATCATACTTGAGCCGCGCCAGACTTTGCTTAAGTGCGCCGTCATAGTTGCCCCAGACATACAGTGGCGGTAGATCCTCCACTTGAAGCAATGAAGACGGACGACGGCAGGCTTGGAGGCGGCGCGTACAGTCTTTGCAGAAAACGGACTGGGAGGGGCGATCGCACAAAGGACACTGCGCCTGAAGCATAAAGCTAAGGCTTTGCCTTAACCTGTCGCTCCACTTAGACCATCGCGTTTGGCTACTCTGCATGAATGATTATGTCTCATCATTGAGATAAAAGCCCTAAACCTTGAGATAATGGAGAGTATCTTCAGCCTAAGAAAGACGCGAAGCGCAGCCATTATAAGAATCTATGCAGACCTACCACTACCTCCTTGCCAGCCAAAAATTTCTAATCGACGAAGAACCCCTCCAAGAGGTCTTTGATGAGCGGCATCGCCACTACAAAGAAAACAATAAAGAAGTTGATTTTTGGCTCGTGAAGCAGCCTGCGTTTTTAGATACGCCGGAGTTTGCTGAAGTTAAGGCATCTTGCCCTCAGCCTTGCGCCGCTATTATTTCCCCCAATCTACAGTTTATTCAATGGCTGAAGCTGCGTTTAGAGTACGTGCTGATTGGCTCTTTTACTGCGCCTTCGGCGACGATTCCCGATGCGATCGCCTCTGCCTCGTAGGAGCGCAATGCCTTGCGCCCCTACACCTACCGTTTTGATTAGGTTTCGACGGCGGTGGTATGCAGCACTAGCCAGTCTGAGTCTTGCACCTGACCCACCACATAAATATCGAGTTCCGTTGTGCCGCAGCGGTATACCTGAATGGGGTTTTGTGTTTGCTCTAGCAGTGTCTGGAGTGCCTGAAATTGCTGGGCAATGTGAACCTCTGCTTCGGTGTGCCAAGGCTGAGGTTCAATGACGGGCGTTAAAAAATCATCTAATGTCAGAACTTCGACAGGCGTTTGTGGTGGCAGTTGCGCCTGATTCAAAACTTGTTCTGGCGTGAGGTTATGCTGATCGCGATCTGTCCAACGTAAAACCTCAAAGGGTGCATCGGTTTCACTCATCCAGCTTAGTTCCGCCACGGCTTGAGTGATTTTCTGAATTAACGCTTCAGTATTGAGGGACGGCTTCATGATCTCATCTTAAACAAGTCCGCCCTAGAATCTTAGCCCGACTTGCCCGATTCAATGCCAACCTGCACCTGACCTTCTACCACCCGCACCGGAAAGACGGCGACGCGCACCGTCTCATCATCAAAACATTCGCCTGTGATGAGATTAAAGTTTTGCTTATAAATCGGGGACGCAACCTTAGGGATGCCTTGGCGATCGCCCACAATGCCCCGAGACAGCACATAGGCTTTACTGAAGGGGTCGTAATTGGCGATCGCATACACTTCGTTGTCCCCCACCCGAAAAATGGCGACCTGCTGATCGCCCACCAGCGCACAAACCCCCGTATTGGGGATAATGCGGCTGAGCGGACACACCGTGAGCCACTGGGCGATCATTTCAGGTGCAGAAGTTGTTTGCATGGTGGGTTTACCCAATCTTATAAACAGCAGTATATCTAAGCTCAGCCTTACCCTTGGATCAACTGCCGCTCATGCTCAAAGGGTGGGCGAACCTGCCCTCGCTCTTCTACCCGCATCAGGCTTGGATCTGGCGAATTTGAGTTTACAAAATGGTTAAACCGGAGGAGCTTTTCAGGGTCGGCAATCGTAGTTTTCCACTCGCAGGCGTAGGTTTCAACCTGGTAAGCCATTTCAGCTTCTAGCTCTGCACAAATACCCAAAGAATCGTGAATGATGACCTGCTTGAGGTAGTCAATCCCGCCCTCTAGTTTATTGAGCCAGGTGGCAGTGCGCTCCAGTCGGTTGGCGGTGCGAATGTAAAACATCAAGAAGCGATCAATATAGCGAATCAACGTTTCTTGATCGATATCTTCAGCAATGAGCTGGGCGTGCTGCGGTTTAATGCCGCCATTGCCGCACACGTAAAGGTTCCAGCCCTTTTCTGTGGCGATAATGCCAAAGTCTTTACTTTGCGCTTCGGCACATTCACGAGTGCATCCAGATACTGCCGACTTCAGCTTGTGGGGTGCGCGTAAGCCTCGGTAACGTAATTCAACGGCGATCGCCAACCCCGTAGAGTCCTGCACTCCAAATCGGCACCAGGTGCTGCCCACGCAAGATTTGACGGTGCGTAATGCCTTCCCATAGGCATGACCCGATTCAAACCCAGCCGCCACCAAGCGCTCCCAAATCAACGGAAGCTGATCGACCCGTGCGCCCAGTAGGTCAATGCGCTGTCCGCCCGTAATTTTGGTATATAGATCAAAATCTCGCGCCACTTCGCCAATCACAATCAGCATTTGGGGCGTAATTTCTCCCCCTGGAATACGCGGAATAACCGAATAGGTGCCGTCTTTTTGGATATTGGCTAAAAATGCATCATTGGTATCTTGCAGCCCCGCATGGGAAGGCATTAGTACATAATCATTCCAAGCCGAAGCCAAGATAGAGCCAACGGCAGGCTTACAAATCTCGCAGCCGTGCCCTTTGCCGTGACGCGCAAGCAGTTCATCAAAGGTTTTAATTTGATGGGTGCGAATGAGTGAGTACAGATCTTGACGAGAATAGGCGAAATGCTCGCACAGGTCATTTTTAACTTCAATCCCTGCTTTCTTTAGCTCAGACTTGAGCAAATCTGTCACTAAGGGTACGCATCCCCCGCAGCCCGTTCCGGCTTGGGTACATTTTTTGACGCTGCCAATGTCGAGCAGACCCTGCTCTTGAATGGCAGTGCAGATCTGCCCTTTGGTCAC
>JAGVDA010000088.1 GCA_020058975.1 Thermosynechococcus sp. WC_1
CACATTAATACCTATGGCTCTGGACACACCGAGGCGATTGTGACCGAAGATGCCCAGACGGCTCAATCCTTTATGAGCTGCGTGGATGCCGCAGGCGTTTTTCAGAATTGCTCGACGCGCTTTGCCGATGGGTTCCGCTATGGACTGGGGGCAGAGGTGGGCATTAGCACTCAGCAAATGCCGCCGCGAGGCCCAGTAGGTTTAGAAGGACTTGTGACCTATAAGTATCAGCTTCAGGGCGATGGGCATATTGTGGAAAACTATGTGGGGAAAGATGCCCGTGCGTTTACCCATAGGGAGTTAGGCTAGCAACGGGTTTCGGCTTCCTTCGACAGGCTCAGGGCAAGTCGCTCAACCCTCAAATCCTGCATGGGCAAGGGTTGGATATTTCGTTACAAAACATAACCCCAATTCTCATAAAAGTTCGGCATGATCAGGGTAAGTGCTGTTGAGGCGATGCATCACAGGCGCGGTTTAAGCCATTGAATGTATAGCCCTCAACTTGTGGCATCCACATTTCTAAGGAGATGAGGTTATGGCAACTCAAGTCAATGCGGCTCGACTCCACAAAGATATTCACGCGGCACAAGATCGTGAGCTACGGCTTCAGGCAATTCAAGATCCTAAAACATTTATGAGTCTTGCCCAGCGGCAAGGCTACAGCCTTAGCCCCAATAATTTCATTGAAGAGCTGTCGAAGCTTTCAGAAACGGCGATCGCCGCAATCTGGAATCCCGGCATTGGCGATCGCCGTCATTTAGTCCGTCGCTAAGCGATTAGGATAGGCAGCTAAAGAGAACTAGAATCCAAGCTTTTCTCTTCGCTGATAGTAGTGGGCAGGTGCAGCCCACATTCTTGCTTCATGCCCTGAAAACGGGTTTGGCGCTCGTGTTCGTCTTGCTCCGTCATGGGTCGGCTAGAATGCCAGTCGCCCACCGTGGCGTAGCCCTTCTCCTTTAGGGGATGGTAGGGCAGGTTATGTTCTTCTAAATAACGATGGACATCTTCCGTCGTCCAGTTGAGGATGGGCAACACCTTATAGAGCAAGCCTTGACGATCTAGCACCGAAAGCGTTTTGCGATGGTTGGTTTGCTCGGCTCGAAGCCCTGCAAACCAAGCTGTAGCGCCAAGATCTTTAAGTGCGCGCTGCATTGGCTCTACTTTGCGCATCTGGTCGTAGCGATTGAAGGCTTCTACATCGTCCTTTTGCCACAGCCGACCGTCGATTGCTTCCATCCGCGCAGGGCTAATGGGGGACTGGTAGACCTGAATATTAAGATTGAGGTCATTGATGAGCTGCTCGGCAAAGCGGTAGGTCGCAGGCGGCAGGTAGCCAGTATCCACCCAAATGACAGGGATATTGGGAATCACGCGGGTTGTCAGGTGCAGCATAACTGCCGCCTGAATGCCAAAGCTAGTACTCATGACGATACCTTCGCCAAAGGTGTCAGCCGCCCATTTAACTCTCTCAAGGGCGCTGGCTGGCTCTAGGGTTGTGTTGAGCTTCGGAAGGTTTAGTTCGAGGGCTTGGGGTTGGGTTAAGGTCTGACTGGTCAAGGGCTGTAACTCCTGGTCTGCCGTAGCGCATTAATTGACGGTGGCGGTTCAGGTTTCGCCTCCTCCTGACTAAGCATAGCCAAAACTGGTCTTATTCGGCGGGTGCAATGGGCATCAGTACCTCCGCCAGTTTCTGAAGTTGGGGAATCATGATGGCGATCGCCTTTCCTCGATGGCTAATTTCTCGCTTCTGGTCTTTAGACATCTCGGCATAAGTTAGCCCCATTCCAGGCACATAAAACACAGGGTCATAGCCAAATCCGCCCCGTCCCTGCATCTCGTACAAAATTTCGCCAGCGCAAATGCCCTCGGCTTGACCCACAATTTCGCCATCAGGACGGGCAAGGGCGATCGCACACACAAACTGCGCCGATCTCTGGGAGGTATCGCCCAGTTCTCGCAGCAGTCGCCCAATGCGATCTGCGTCATCTTTGCCATACCGCGCAGAGTAAACCCCAGGGGCGCAATTGAGCGCCGCTACTTCTAGACCTGAGTCATCGGCGATCGCCCACTGACCCATCTGCTTAGCCACTTGAGACGCTTTGAGACAGGCATTTTCCATAAAGGTTTGCCCTGTTTCTTCTACATCAAGATTCTCTGGCATCATCTGAAGATCCCAGGGCAATTCGCTAAGGTGGTGCTGAAGTTCTTTCAGCTTTCCAGGGTTTTGGGTAGCAACAACAAGGGGCGTCACGCAGGTTTTGTTTAACAGTAAATGATTCCAACTCTAGTATGTTGCTTTGTAGCCGATTACAGCGTTGCAAGTTGTAACATTTGCATCACAACCCTATTTTCTAATCAAAACTAGAAGCATCATTTACCCATTCAAGGTCAAGCCTAGAGAGGCGTTGGTAAAATAAAGGCAATTCGATTTAAACAGGAGCTTTATTTATGGGTGGCTTTATTAGCTTTGTTTTATTAGCGGTTTATTTAGGCGGTGCCTGGAAATTCTGGACTGGATTTGGGCAAACCCAATACAGTCAATCTCGGCCTGTGTTAACGCTGCTGTGGC
>JAGVDA010000317.1 GCA_020058975.1 Thermosynechococcus sp. WC_1
AAAAATTGGAAGGCTGCTCTGTCACACTTTGCTATCCTATTTCCAGGACGCTTCAATCACTGACCTTTTTCGCGCTTACACAAAATTCCGATCGCTCTCCGTTTAAATACAACCCTAAAGAAGGCTTGGGCATGAGGCTAAAACCATTGTGCCCAAGCCTTTAATTTTGGCCTTTAATCTTGATAGGACGGGCCATAGGCAGCTTGAGGGTTACTGCCGCGCATCGACTGACTCCGAGCCTTTGCTTCAGCCGCGCTATTTTTCAATGCCTGTAATCGCGCTTCGATTTGCTTGCGCTTGCGTTTGTTAGGTGCCTGCTCTGTGAGTATCTTAAGCGCACTGCCAAGGCTCTTGTAGGCATTGGGCAACGTATAGCCAAAGCGAGTTGCCAGGGCGATCGCCTTTTCATCCGCAGCCGTGGCGTGTTCTAGGGCATTCTGAGAATTGTTGCGCTGATACAGCCGCCAGCCCGAGAATCCGCATAGACCCATCGCTAAAACCAGCAAAAGCCCGTCCTGTACCCATAATTCGCCCACCGCGCCGCCGAGGCCGATGGCAAGCGCCGCCATTTCCCAGCCGTCTCTAGGGATGGTGTCATTTTGGATGCGGGCTACCTCATGCCAAAACATAAGATTGCGCTGGTCTTTTGCCAACTGCTCCCAGCGCACTAAGTTAATCTGTACCTCAACCTGATCTTTACCAATTTCTTCGCAGGTAATGAGTGGTGGATTGCTTGCCGTATTGGCTTCTACCGTCACCCAGCTTTGCAACTCTGGCGGCAAGAGCGTCCGTAACCGACGCAGCTCACTCATTTCGGCCCGTGCATTAGAAGTTGCAAAGGATGACATACCTGTAGTCCACCAATTATGACTTAAAGCGTTTACCTATATAAGGAGTATAACGGGCGAAACCCCTCTCTTCCCACTCAATGCAGTGCAGATTACCCGCCATTGTTTTTGGCCTTAAGCGTCTAAAAGATTGCTCTTGACCCTATTCGCCCCAACAATAGATATAGTCTGTACGCGAAACCTCATCATGACACCACAATGGCAGGGGCTGCTTCAAAATTTAGGCATCTGGCACGGCTCGTTTACCCAGCTTTCTCCACAGGGGGTTCAGGGGCAAGACACTCCGAGTCAGGTGACGCTTCGCCTATCTGAAGACGAAAAGACGGTGTTCTTCTCGCTCCAGCGCGAGGCATCTCCTGAGATAACGCTGCAATTTAACTATCCTGGCCCAGGGCTTCAGGTGCCCTTTTTTGAAAACGGGTGTTTTTCTCAAGGTTCCCTTCAGCACGCACCCTATACGCAGTTTGGTGCAGAGTTTGCGCTTATTGAAGGCGATCGCCGTCTGCGTCTTGTTCAGCTTTTTGCCCAAGGTACCGCCCTCACCAGCCTCACCCTCATCCGCGAAAATCGTGCAGGTAACTTGGTTCAGTCACCCCCTTTAACTGTGGATGCATTGGTAGGCACTTGGGAGGGGGAGGCAATTACGCTGTATGCCGACTATCGCTCACCGGATGTAACACCAACGCATCTTAAGGTGGAGCGGGAAGGCGATCGCCTCACCCAAACCCTTCAGTTTGACAGCCATACTATTCAGTCTTCAGCCCAAATTAAAGGAAATAGCCTGCACTTTAACGAAGGCGCTCAGTCGATGCAGCTTTTGTGTTTACCAGGGGGTGCATCGGCGCTGATTCCTCAGCAGATTGCACCACGAACCCCTTTTGTGATTGAGACGGGATGGCTAGTGGAACCCAATTTGCGCAAGCGCATAGTGCGCAATTATGGCGATCGCGGGGAATGGGTCAGCATTACGCTGGTGACGGAGTGTAGAAGTGCGTCAAACACCTAAGGTCCAGCTTTCTTACGAAAAGGAGCCAGAAAATGAATGATCCACCGCGTGAGGGAATAGCGGCTGAGGGCACCCGGAACTGCGCCCAGGGCGATCTCACTTCTCTTCTCTACAATCTGGGGCGATCATATTCACTGCCTCTGGTTGCAATGGCTAATTCTTAGGATACGATCAAATCTAGGCGCATTAGAAAAAATCTATGACTGATTCAGAAGATGAAGTGCTGGTCGGCTTAAGCCTAGAGGAATTACAAGCTTTAGCTGCGGGAATGTTGGCTCCGACCGCACAATCTCAACTGTCGGCGTTGCTGAGTCGAAACGCCGAGGATCAATTGTTTGTAGATGAAAATGCGACGTTGGATCGGCTATTGTCACAAATTGACCAGCTCAATATTCTGAAAACTCGAGCCAGGTATACTTTGATGCAAATGAATAGAGCATCAGCGGTTGCGTGAGTGCTTATATTGCAGTTGATCTACAGCAGCGGATTCGCATTTGTTTTGCTAATTGTTGTGCATACTGCCGTTCCGCTGAAGCTTTAACGGTGACAACGTTTGAGTTTGAGCATATTGTGCCTCGCTCTGCTGGCGGGGTTACTAAGCTTGAAAATCTCTGCCTTGCTTGCCCTTCTTGTAATCGCTACAAAGCGTTTCGTCAAGCAGGGTTTGATTCGGTTACTCAACAATTTGAGGTTCTAGGAGTAGGTGATCGCTTCTCCCTTCTCTAAAATCTGGGGCGATCGCCCAACCTGAAATCCTGATCCTAAATTCTCACTAAATCAGATTGATCGGCTGATACAGTAGCTTGATTTCTCTGGTTAAACTCATCCAGCAACCGAAAAAATAACTCAAATCCCGCCTTCTCATCATGGCAAGACAGCATAATCAGCTTTGCCCAAGACGTTACAGAAGCTATCCCTAGCTTATTCTGAAGCCAAGGCTGAAACTCTTCCCAAAAAGACTCTTCAGCATCAGTCAACTCAATACCCTGCTCACTCCGGGCAAACTCATACCCCATCAGAAACATAAATAAATCGCTCACCGAAGGTCGTCCTAAATACATCTCAGGACTTTTTCGGATTTTTTCTAGAACCTTAAATAGGTCGCTCATCCTAAACTCCCTTAAGTGCCACTCTATAAAGAATCCAGTTCATATCTATGCCGAACCTGCCTAGGGCTGTTGCGGACTCTTGGTGCGTAGCGATCGCCTACCTCATCAAAGACTATGATCGTCACAAATCAACCTTGAGTAAACACTCGAGGAATTTTTATAAGCAAAAAACGTAACCGCAATCAGGCCGAAGCCAACTGAAGCCCCGTAGCCTCAAAATGCAAAGCGATAAGTTGACAGGCTTTCAAGGGCAGCATTGCATAGGTTTTTCGGTTGTGCATCAGAGACTTGTGGGTTGAGATAAAAGCTAGGTTGTAGTGTCTCCCGTCTAAGCAATGGAATGTCGTCTGTGTGGTCACTTAAAAGCG
>JAGVDA010000094.1 GCA_020058975.1 Thermosynechococcus sp. WC_1
CGATCATTGTTCAAAGCTCGAGTGATGTTGAGCATGGACTGATGAATTTAGATGGGCTTTAGAGATATTATCTCTTATAAAGCAACATGTCTAATGATTCCGTTTTGCCGAACCCCAGCAGAAGGGAAACAAGTCCTTGCTGAAATGGAGCGCTATGGGTTGGTGCGAGGCCAAAATGGCCTTCAGGTTTACGTCATGTGTGAGTTGCCCAGCAATGTGATTCTGGCGAAGGAATTTTGCGAAATCTTCGATGGCTTTTCGATTGGCTCTAATGACCTCACGCAGCTCACGTTAGGGCTAGATCGCGATTCTGCCTTGGTGGCTGATCTATTTGATGAGCGCAATGACGCGGTGAAGCAGATGATTCGGATGGCGATCTCCACGGTTCACCAAAACAAACGCAAAATTGGCATCTGTGGACAAGCCCCCAGCGACTATCCAGAATTTGCCCAGTTTTTAGTCGAACAAGGGATTGACTCTATTAGTTTAAACCCAGATTCTGTTCTAAAAACTTTGCTGGAGGTTGCCCAAGCAGAGTCTCAAATGATGAGTAAATGACGCACAACTCCTTGATGGGAACCCAGGCAATCGCTTAAACATTTGTTTGGAAGTCCCTATGATGAATCCTAATCCATTTCTCAAGGGGTTGAATCCTATATGTAAAACACAACGTCCTGGATGACCGATCCCGCCTACGACATTCTGCGCTCTGAGCGCCAAACCCTAAAGTCTTTTTTTGAACCCCAATCGATCGCCGTAATTGGTGCCAGTGAATCGCCTGGAAGCGTCGGCAAAACCCTCCTGCGGAATCTTCTACAGAATTCGTTTGGCGGCACTGTATTTCCGGTGAACCCAAAACGTAACAGCGTGATGGGCGTGAAAGCTTATCCTAACTTGGCGGCAATTCCGGATGCGGTAGATCTCGCTGTGATCGCCACCCCCGCTGCAACTGTGCCGGGTTTAGTGCGCGAATGTGTTGTCGCAGGGGTCAAAAGTGCCATTATTGTCTCGGCGGGCTTTAAGGAAATTGGACCAGCGGGAATCGCCCTCGAACAAGAAATATTAGCGGAAGCCCGTCAGAATGGACTACGGATTATCGGCCCTAACTGTCTGGGCTTAATGAATCCCCATTCAGGTCTCAATGCAACCTTTGCCAGTGCCATGGCGCGTCCGGGAAATGTCGGTTTTATGAGCCAGAGTGGGGCGCTGTGTACATCCATCCTGGACTGGAGCTTTCGGGAGAACGTAGGCTTTAGCGCTTTTATCTCGATTGGATCCATGCTTGATGTGGGCTGGGGAGATTTGATCTATTACCTGGGTGACGATCCCAAAACCCAGAGTATCGTTATTTATATGGAATCTATTGGCGATGCCCGCGCTTTTCTGTCGGCAGCGCGAGAAGTGGCGCTGGCAAAACCCATTATTGTGATTAAGGCGGGGCGTACAGAAGCGGCAGCCAAAGCATCGGCATCCCACACGGGAGCCATGACCGGAAGCGATGATGTCCTCAATGCAGCCTTTCGGCGCTGTGGTGTGCTGCGGGTCACACGCATTTCAGAGCTGTTTAATATGGCGGAGGTGCTGGCAAAGCAACCGCGTCCCAAGGGGCCACGCCTGACCATTATTACCAATGCAGGTGGGCCTGGGGTGTTGGCGACGGATATGTTAGCCACCACGGGGGGCGAGTTAGCGACCCTTTCCCCGGAGACAACGGCACGATTAAATGAAGTGTTGCCACCCTTTTGGAGCCACGGCAACCCAGTCGATATTTTGGGAGATGCGACCCCAGATCGCTATCTCAAAACCGTGGATGCCGTCCTGCAAGATCCCAACAGCGACGGTGTGTTGGTCATTTTGACGCCCCAAGCCATGACTAAACCTACCCAGATTGCAGAGGAACTGAAGTCTTATTTAGAACAGCACCCCCAGAAAGGGCGATCGCCAAAACCCATCCTAGCCAGTTGGATGGGTGGCGCAGAGGTGCTTGCGGGAGAGGCTATTCTCAATAGCGCCAGCATTCCCACCTATGCTTACCCAGATTCAGCGGCGCGGGTGTTCAACTATATGTGGCAGTCTAGCGATAACTTACAGGCTCTTTATGAAACCCCCAGTCTGGCGGATGATGCCGATGGTTCACCGGATCGAGATGCGGTGACGGCAATTCTGGATCGGGCGCGATCTGACGGGCGCACCCTGCTCACGGAAACTGAATCTAAGCAGGTTTTGACGGCCTACCATTTGCCTACGGTGCAAACCCTAACGGCTTCTACCGTCGAGGAGGCCATCGCACAAGCCGATACCTTGGGGTATCCGGTGGTGCTGAAGCTCTGGTCAGAAACCATTACCCATAAAACTGACGTGGGCGGAGTGCAGCTCAATCTTGGCGATCGCGATGCAGTGCGTCGAGCCTATGAAGCCATTGCCAACACGGTCAGTGAACGGGTGGGATCGCAGCATTTCCAGGGCGTAACGGTACAGCCGATGGTACGCCTCAGCGACGCCTACGAGCTGATCATTGGCAGCAGTATCGATCCTCAGTTTGGGCCTGTGTTGCTGTTTGGCAGTGGCGGTCAACTGGTGGAAGTATATCGAGATCGGGCGATCGCCCTCCCGCCGCTCAATACAACCTTGGCACGGCGAATGATGGAGCAAACCCAAATCTATAAAGCCCTCAAGGGCGTGCGGGGACGGGCCCCTGTTGATCTGGATGCCTTAGCCAAACTGATGGTGCGCTTCAGCCAATTGGTCGTGGAACAGCGTTGGATTAAGGAGATCGATATTAATCCATTGCTGGTCACAACCGATCCAGATGGCACGCGATCACCTTTCATCGCCTTGGATGCGCAGGTTGTACTCCACGACCCCACCCTAACGCTCAACCAACTGCCCAAGCCTGCAATTCAGCCTTACCCTATCCAATACGTGACACAATGGCAGATGCGGGATGGCACCCCCGTTAAGATTCGTCCCATTCGACCGGAAGACGAACCCCTGGTTGTGCATCAGAGACTTGTGGGTTGAGATAAAAGCTAGGTTGTAGTGTCTCCCGTCTAAGCAATGGAATGTCGTCTGTGTGGTCACTTAAAAGCG